>NZ_JBHWGP010000009.1:206518-236268 GCF_042733155.1 Streptomyces sp. NPDC059740
GCCACCCTACGCCTGCCGCTGGAGCCGGGTAGCTTGCTCGGCAACAGTCCCACGCCCAGGGTGTGGCGGCGGAGCCGCCCCCCCGCGCCCCCCCCCCACGTCCGGGTGCGTGCCCGGGCGTGCCCCGGGAGCGGCGGCGGGGTGCCCGGCAGCCGCCCGGGGGAGGTTCCGGCAGTTGTCCACAGGCCCTGACGGGGAGTGGCCCGGCCGGTGAGAATGCAGGTGGTGCCGTCCGGAGCCCGGCCGGTGCCGTGCGGGCGGGCGGTGTCGCAGGGGCGGCGTCCGGCATCAGGGGAGATCCGCCGGAGTGCGGGGCTGAGGGAGGGCAGGGTGACCACCTATGGGGAACGCACGAGCCTGGAGCATCTGAGCACCACGGCCGAGGCCGTCGCCCGTGCGGTGGAGGAGGTCATCGAGGGGAAACCCGAGGTGGTGCGGCTGGCGCTGACCGTGCTGCTCGCCGAGGGCCACCTGCTGGTCGAGGACGTC
Organism: Streptomyces sp. NPDC059740; assembly: GCF_042733155.1. Classification (NCBI taxonomy): domain Bacteria; kingdom Bacillati; phylum Actinomycetota; class Actinomycetes; order Kitasatosporales; family Streptomycetaceae; genus Streptomyces; species Streptomyces sp. NPDC059740. The sequence continues at coordinate 207,008 of NZ_JBHWGP010000009.1, forward strand.
CCCGGGGTGGGCAAGACGATGCTGGCCAAGGCGCTCGCCCGGGCCGTGGACTGTTCGGTCGCCCGGGTGCAGTTCACCCCCGACCTGCTGCCCTCCGACATCACCGGTGTCAGCGTCTTCGACCAGCAGCGCCGCGACTTCGAGTTCCGGCCCGGTGCCGTCTTCGCCCAGGTCGTCATCGGCGACGAGATCAACCGCGCCTCGCCCAAGACCCAGTCCGCCCTCCTGGAGTCCATGGAGGAGGGGCAGGTGACGGTCGACGGCCGCACCTACGAGCTGCCGCGGCCGTTCATGGTGGTCGCCACCCAGAACCCGGTGGAGATGGAGGGCACCTACCCGCTCCCCGAGGCGCAGCGGGACCGCTTCATGGCGCGGGTGGCCATCGGTTATCCGGCGCCGGAGGCCGAACTGCGCATGCTGCGGACCCACGGCGCCCACTCGCCGCTGGAGCGGCTGCGGCCGGTGGCGCACACCGACGACCTCCTGAAGCTGATCGAGGCGGTGCGTGAGGTGCACGTCGAGGAGGCGCTGTACCGCTACGCGGTCGAGCTGGTCGACGCCACCCGCCGCCATCCGGAGCTGCGTCTGGGCGCCTCGCCCCGCGCCACCCTGCACCTGCTGCGGGCGGCCAGGGCCTCCGCCGCGCTCGCCGGGCGCGACTACGTCATACCCGACGACGTGCAGGCACTGGCGGTACCCGTGCTCGCGCACCGCCTGCTGCCCACCGCGCAGGCCCAGTTGAACCACCGCAGCGCGGACCGGATCGTGGCCGAGATCGTCCAGCGGCTGGCAGTGCCCGACCCCTCACCCGGGCGGCGGGTCGGGCCGCAGGCCGCCGGGGGGCGGAGCGCGTGAGGGGCGGCCGGGGCGGGTCGGGGCCCGGCGGGTCGGCCGGTGCGGACCCCGAGGTCTCCGGCGGGTTGACGACCCGCGGCAGGTCGTTCGTGGCGGCGGGCGTGGCCTGCGCGGCCTGCGCCTACCTGCTGGGCCAGTCGGACCTGCTGAAGGTGGGCCTGCTGCTGGCGGTGCTGCCGCTGGTGTGCGCGGTGGTGCTGCGGTGGCAGCGGCACTCGGTGGCCGGCGGGCGCTTACTGGAACCGGCGCGGGTCGCCGCGGCCACCGAGGCGCGGGTGAGGGTGTGGGTGGCCAACGAGGCCCGGGTTCCCACCGGTCTCCTCATGGTGCAGGACCAGGTCCCCTACGCTCTCGGCCCCCGCCCCCGCTTCGTCCTTCCCAGGGTCGAGGCGGGCGGGCGCCGGGAGGTGGCCTACCGGGTGCGTGCCGAGGTCCGCGGCCGTTACGCGCTGGGCCCCCTGCAACTGCGCCTGGCGGACCCGTTCGGCATGTGTGAACTGACACGTCCGCTGGGCCCGGTGGACACCCTCACGGTCGTGCCCCGGGTGGTTCCCCTGCCCGCGCTGCCGCTGTCGGGCGCGGTCACGGGCCGGGGCGACGGTGTGGGGCGGCAGTCGGCGCTCAGCGGCGAGGACGACGTCATCCCGCGCGGCTACCGCAGGGGGGACGACCTGCGGCGGGTGCACTGGCGCTCGACCGCCAGGCACGGGGAGCTGATGGTGCGCCGGGAGGAGTCGCCGCGGACCACGCGGGGCACGGTGCTGCTGGACACCCGGGCGGCGGCGTTCCTCACCTCGGGCGCCGACTCGGCCTTCGAGTGGGCCGTCTCCGGCGCGGCCTCGGCGGCGGTCCACCTGCTGGAGCGGGGCTTCGCCGTCCAGCTGGTGACCGACTCCGGCGCGGACGCCTCCGGCGGGGCGGGCGGCCGTCCGCCCGCGGAGGCCGCCGGTCGTCTCCTGGACGCGCTGGCGCTGGTCGGGCGTTCGGAGAACCGGGGCCTGGAGCGCGCCCACGAGGCACTGGCCGGTGGCGGGGGCCTCCTGGTGGCGTTCCTCGGGGAACTCGACGAGGAGCAGGTGGCTGTGGTCGCCCGCATGCGGGGGCGCGCCGCCGACGCCGTCGCCTTCCTCCTCGACGAGGAGAGCTGGGCTGCCGAGACGGGGGCGGGAGGCACGGGCACGCCCGGCGGACCGGCCGGCACCGAGGTGGACCGGCGGCTGCGCACGCTGCAGGAGAACGGCTGGCGGGCGGTACGGGTCCGGGCCGGGGACACACCGGCCGAGGCCTGGCGGGCCGTGGCGGTGGCCGGAGCCACCGGTCCCGGCCCTCTTCCCGGCGCGGCGGGCGGGGAGGTCCCCGGTCCGGACGCGGGGGCGGACGCCGCGTCCGAGGCACTGCGGGTGGGCGGCGCGGGAGCGCCGGGCGGGCCCGTGCCCCCGGCCGGTGGGTCGGAGCGCGCGTCGTGAGAGCCGGTGGCGGCCGCCCCGGAGACGCTGTTCGCGGAGTGTGCGGCGGCAGGAGCCCGAGGCCGGGGCGGGGAGGCGGCCGGGGTGGCCGGGGCGGCGGCCCGGTCGGTGTGCGGTGGGGGCACGGGCCGGGTGGGGCGCAGTACGCCGGTGGGGTGCTCCGCGGGTCTGAGGGGACGGTGGGGGCGGGGTGAGCGGTCAGAACCGGGTCATGTGGTGCGCGGCTGCGGCCACGCTGTGTGCGGCTGCCACGCTGGTGCCGTTGGCCGAGTCCGCCGGCTGGCTGGTGCAGGCCGTGGCGCTGCTGGTGGCCGTGGCGGGCGCGGGCGCGCTGACGCGCCGTGCCCCGCTGCCGCGACCGGTGACGCCGGTGGTGCAGGCCCTGCTCGGCGTCCACCTGCTGGCGGCGCTCTTCGCCCACGCGCAGACGCTCTGGGGGTTCCTCGCGGGCCCGGCGGTCTTCCAGGAGCTCGGCCGGCTCCTCCAGCACGGCCTGGAGGACGTCGGTCGCTACACCACGCCCGCGCCCGTGACACCGGGCATCAGGTTGCTGCTGGTGGGAGGGGTGGTACTGGTCGGCCTGATGGTCGACGCGATGGCGGTGACGTACCGCGCGGCGGCAGCCGCGGGACTGCCGCTGCTGGCGCTGTACTCGGTGGGCACCGGCCTGACCTGGGGTGACCTGGGCTGGTTGTGGTTCCTGCTCGCGGCGGTCGGCTACCTCCTGCTCCTGGTGGCCGAGGGGAGGGACCGACTCGCCCGCTGGGGCCGGGTCTTCGGCGGCGCCCCCGGGGACCGGGTGCTGGGGCCGCGGGGCAGCGGACCCGTCCGCGGTGGCCTCGTGCGCGGCGGGGCCGGCAGGGCGCCGGGGCGGACCGGCCCGTGGATCGGCGCGGCGACTCTCAGCCTGGCGCTGCTGGTGCCCGCGGCGCTGCCGGCGCTGGACGGCGGGCTGCTGACAGGTGGGGCGGTCGGTTCCGGCGGGGGCGGGGCGACGATCTCCGCGGTCAACCCCCTGGTGTCGCTCCAGGACAGCCTGAACCAGTCGGAGGACCGGGAGGTGCTGCGCTACAGCACCTCGGCCTCGGACCCCGGCGGCGCCTACCTGCGGATCGTGGCCCTGGACCAGTTCGACGGGGCGACCTGGCGGCCGTCCTCACGTCCGGTGACCGACGTCCCCGCTCCGCTGCCGGCGCCGCCGGGGCTCGACCCGGACGTGCAGGCCGGCGAGGTGCGCACCACCGTGACGGCCGCCGACTGGTACGCGCAGAACTGGCTGCCGATGCCCTACCCGGCCTCGCAGGTGGACATCGCCGGGCGCTGGCGGTTCGAGCCGGTCGGCAGGACGATCGTCGGGGACCGCGGGCAGACCACCCGGGGGGCGCAGTACACCGTGGTCAGCCTGGCGGTGCGGCCGTCCGCGGCGCGCCTGGCCGCCGCCCCCGCACCCCCGGCGGAGCTCCGCAAGGAGTACACCCGGCTGCCCGGCGGGCTGCCCGCGACCGTACGGGCGACCGCGCTCCGGGTGACGCGTGGCGCCGGCACGGACTACGCACGGGCCGTGGCGCTCCAGGACTGGTTCGCCTACGAGGGTGGCTTCACCTACGACACGCACGTGCGGACGGGCACCGGTGTGGACGCCATAGCCCGGTTCCTCCGGGACAAGCGGGGGTTCTGCGTCCACTTCGCCTTCTCGATGGCCACGATGGCCAGGTCACTGGGGATACCCGCGCGGGTCGCGGTGGGCTTCACACCCGGCACGCCCCAGTCCGACGGCTCGATGTCGGTGGGGGTGAACGACGCGCATGCCTGGCCGGAGCTGTACTTCCAGGGGGCTGGGTGGATGCGTTTTGAGCCCACCCCGAGCCGGGGCAGCCCGCCGGACTACACGGTGCCCGACGCGCCGGCGGCCGGGGGCGGGCAGGAGCCGTCCACCGCGCCGAAGGCGAGCGGTGCCCCGGCGGCGCCGGCGCGGCCCTCCCCCGCCTGCACGGCGGGCGGGGCCTCCTGCGGCACCTCCGCCCCCGAGGCGGCGGCCCCGTCCCGGGCCGGCGGTGACCGGGGCGCCGGGGTGCTCCTGTGGCCCCTCGCCGCCCTCGTCGCTGCGCTGACGGCCTGCCTGCCGCTGCTGGTCAGGGGACTGGTGCGGCGCCACAGGCGCCGCGCCGCGGCCACACCGGGCGAAGGGGCCGTGGTCCTGTGGCGGGAACTGGTCGACACGGCATGGGACCTCGGCATCCCCCCGCAGCGGTCGCTCACCCCGCGGCGGACCGCCGAGCGGATCGTGGCGGAGGCCCGGCTGCCGGCACCCGCGGCTGAGGCGGTCCGGCGGGTGTCCCGGGCGGCGGAGCGTGCCCTGTACGCCGCCGACCCGTCCACCGCCCCGCTCTCCCTCGCGGACCTCGCCGAGGCACGGGCCGCGCTGGAGGCGTCCGTCTCCGGCGGCCGGCGGCTGCGGGCGATCTTCCTGCCGGCTTCCCACCGGCGGCTGTGGTGGGCGGCGGTCGAACGCCTCCGGGCTGCTCGCCGCGGGATGCCCGCACTGCGACGGGACCGCGACGGGGCCTCCACCTGAGCCGGGGTGGCTTTCGGCAGGCAGGTCTCCTGAGCCGGCAGCCCGTCCTGCTGGGCCGGCGTCATGCTGGACGGATGGGCTCAGCAGGGCGTCCCGCTGGGCGGTGCTTGCCCGCCGGGCGGATGCGCTGCACCGGGTCGGTGCGCCCTGCTGCGCCGGGCCGCCCGCCGTGCCGCTCTGGCTCCGAGTGGGCTGCTCCGGGGCTGCTGCGGGAAGCAGCCGAGGTGGGGCGGCCTGAGCCGCCCGCCGGGAAGTGTGGCCCGGCATCCGTTCCCGTCCGCCGGGAACGTGCACCGTCAGCAAGCCGTGAGAGCCGGCGGCGCCGCCGGACGCGTACGGGTGACGGCACCGGACCAGTACGGACGACGGGCGGTGCCGGACCGTTTCGGTCCGGCACCGCCCGTCGTCCCACGGTGTGCGGCCTGGATGACGCGGAGCCCGAAGACCTCAGGGGGTTTTTGCAGGGCCTCCGCTACGTGCGTCAGTGCCGTGCGTCAGTGCCCTTGTTCATCGCGTCGGCGTTGCCAGCGGTCCTCGATGCGGTTCATCATCGTGCGGCGCTGCCGCTCGTCCCGCCGGGCTGCCGGACCACGGCCCCGCCCCTCGCGCCCCGGCCTGGGCTGTTCACCGGGCTTCGGCGCCCTGCGCCAGCTCGTGACGGCCAGCACCGCGCAGCCGAGCATCACCAGGAAGCCGACGACGCCCAGCCAGATCACCTGGGCGACCATCCCGGCCATGAGGAGGGCAATACCCACGAGGAAGCCGGCGACCGCCTGGTAGACCCGTCGCCGGGTGTACGAACGCAGCCCGCTTCCCTCAAGCGTTGTCGCGAATTTGGGATCTTCGGCGTACAACGCTCGCTCCATCTGCTCGAGCATGCGCTGCTCGTGCTCCGAGAGCGGCACGGAGTCCTCCTCCTCATCGGTCGCGGGGACGACCGTCATGCGACGCTTTCAGGATAGGCAGGGAATCCCCCCTGTGAAACCCGCCCCTCCAAGCCAGTTCACCCTCCGAACCGCCGCGACGACCGGAGGTGATGACTGCTCCATTCCCCGGCCGCCCGCTCGTCATGCCGAACGGTGTATCCCCGATCATACGGCGCGTAAGAGCCGTTCGGGTGATTCGTGTCCACCGGCTCACCGTCCGTTCCCACCGCAGCTCCGGCTCGGGTCCGCCCGGCCCCGAGGCTGCCCGGCAGCCTCTCCCGCCTGCACGGACGGGCGAGGGCTCCCGGGGCGGGCCCGGGCACCGGACGGGACGGCCTGCGCCGGGCCGGCCGCCCCACGGCGCGGGCCGCCGCGGGAACCGCGCGAAGCCGGACACCGCCGCACGCCACGGACCGCCTGGTGCGGGGGCTCACCCCGCTCGGGGGTTCAGCCCCGCTCGGCGAGGACGTGCACCTGGGTGGCGATGGAGTGGAAGGCGGGCAGCTCGGCCGCGGCCGTCTCCAGCTTCAGCAGCGCCTCGACCGCGCCGGGCTCGGTGTCGACCAGCACACCCGGCACCAGGTCGGCGAAGACCCGGACGCCGTGGACGCCGGTCACCGTCATGCCGGTGTCGCTGACGAGCGCGGAGAGCTGCTGCGCGTCGAACCGCCGGGGCACCGGGTCGCCCTCGCCCCAGCTGCCGTCCGGCCCGGTCAGCGCCTGGCGCGCCTCGGTGAAGTGGCCCGCCAGCGCCCGGGCGAGCACCGCGCCGCCGAGGCCCGCGGCGAGCAGGCTCAGCGTCCCTCCGGGGCGCAGGGCGTCGACGGCGTTGCGCACGCTCTTGGCCGGGTCGTCCACGTACTCCAGGACGCCGTGGCAGAGAACGACGTCGTAGCCGCCTCGCTCCACGACGTCGAAGAGGCCGTCGGTGTCGCCCTGGACGGACCGCACGTTGTCGGCGACACCGGCCTCGGCGGCGCGGCGCTCCAGGCCGAAGAGGGCGTCGGGGCTGGGGTCGACGACGGTGACGCGGTGGCCGAGGCCGGCGGCGGGCACCGCGAAGTTGCCCGTGCCGCCCCCGGTGTCGAGCACGTCCAGGGCGTCCCGTCCCGAGGCCGCCGACCGCCGCTCGAGGGCGTCCTTGAGGACCTCCCAGACCACGGCGGTACGGAGGGAGGCGCGGGGGCGCTGCGGGTCAGACACTGCGGTGGCTCCTCGACGGGCGGTGCTACGGGCTGGCGCCACCACCCTATTGCGTCACCGGACCTGGTAGCGGGCCCGCTGCCCCAGGTGTCACGGAGCCGCCACACTCCGCGACGACCGCTCCCCGCCTGCGCCCGTCGCGCGCCGCGTCGACCGCCCGGGCGGCCGGGCGCCGCGTCGGTCGTCCGTCACCCACCGCGCCCCTTCTCCCCTCCCCGTCCGGTCGCCCGGACCAGACCCGTCGTTCCCGCCCACCGGGCCGGGCGCGCCCGCCGCCCGCCCCCTTGCCCGTCAGCCGACCCGGCGGGGCGGCGGGAGGGCCGGGCGGAGGGACAGGAGGCGCTCCACGACGCGGACGAAGGTCTCGGCGTCCCGCACCAGGTCGTCGGCCTCACGGCGGCCGGCGGCACCGGGCACCCCGGCTTCGGCACGGGCCCGTCGCTCCGCCCCCGCCTCGAACAGCGCGGCCCACTCGTCGAGTTCCGGGGCGACCTCGGGCAGCACCTCCCAGGCGCTGCGGATGCGCCGGCGTCCCCGGGGTGTCGCCTCGGGGCGGCCGCGCACGGCCAGTACCGCGGCGGCCGACCGCAGCGCGGCAAGGTGGGCGGCGGCGTACCGCTCGTTGGGCGCCTCGGTCGCGGCCGCCTCGTCCAGGGCCGTGTGCGCCCGGGCGAGGAGGTCGAGGGCGGCAGGCGGGGCGCCGGCACCCCGCAGGACGGGGTGGACGTCCTCCGGCGAGCTGTCGACGAGGGGGCCGGGCCTGCGGGGCCTGACCGGTTGCGTTGCCATGACGGAACCTCCTTGGTCGTTGCCGCTTTGCCTCTTCTGCCCGACATCGTGCGACACGGCACTGACAGTCGCCTCTGACCTGCTCCTTCCCACCCTCGCCCGGATATCGCCCACCCAACTCACCGGTCGCAGCGACTCCCTGCGTCCCCGTCAGGCCCGCGGCCCCGACACGCCTCGACGCCGTCCACCGCCTTCGCCCGACCACGACCTCACCCGACCCCGGCGCCACCCGGCCGCAGGTGCACACCTCCGCCCCCGGGGCAGACGCACCGGGGGCGGAGGTGGACGCAGGAGCCGTGAGCCGAAGGGGCGCAGGCCGGGCCGCCACCCGAGTCGGCGCCCTCCGGCAGGTGCCGCCGGACACCGCACCTTCACACCCCGGCCCGGGACAGGCCTCGCGCGTCGCGGCGTGCACGGTCACGCCGCCGACGGACGCGCCGAGAACGGCCGGGCCGGGGCGGTCACGGCCCGGGCGCGGCCCACCCCCGCCCGAGCTTGTTAGACTGACCAGTCAGTACAGTTACTGACCAGTTGGCTCAACTTTCCTGTCGTTGCCCTCCGACCGTCCCCGGGAGACGCCGTGCCGGACAGGCCCCCCTCGCCCGCACCCCTGCCGCACCCCGCCACCGATTCCACCCCCGGCACCGAGGCTCTTCCGGACGCCCCTGCCGAGGCCCCCGCCGACCGCGCCACCGCCCTTCCCGCACCCGCCGACCGGCCCCGGCAGGGCGCGCCGGAGCCGGTCGGCGCGGCCCTGGAAGCCAGGGGTCTGGGCATGGCGGGGCCGCGTGGGCCGGTCTTCGAGGACGTGGACCTGAGTGCGCCGCCGGGGTCACTGGTCCTCCTCCACGGCCCTTCGGGATCCGGACGCACCTGCCTGCTGCTGGCCCTCACCGGCCGGATGCGGCCCACCCGGGGTACGGCCTCGGTTGCCGGCCTGCCGCTGCCGCGCCGCATGTCCGCGGTGCGCCGCATGGCGGCCCTCGCCCAGGTGCCGGGCGTCCTCGACCTGGAACCGGCCCTCTCCGTGGCGGAGCACCTGCGCGAACGGGAGCTGCTCAGCCGCCGTTTCGGGCCGCTCGCCCTCACCCCCGCCGGCCGTCGAAGGCGGCGGGAGGGGGTGCGCGAGGCGGCGCGCGAGGCACTGCACCGCTCCGGGCTGCGCCTGGCGGAACTGCCCCGAGGTGGCGACACCCGCGTCCGCGACCTGACCCGGTTGCAGACGCTCCGGCTCTCCGTGGCCCTGGCGTTGGTCGAGCAGCCCCGGTTGCTGGCGGTGGACGACGTCGACCTCAAGCTCGCCGAGGACGAACGGCAGGCGGCCTGGGACCTGTTGCGTTCCGTCGCGGACGCCGGCACCACGGTCCTCGCCGTCTGCGGGGAGCTGCCCGCGCCCGAGGGCCGGGAGAGGCCGGAGGGCCGGCTCAGTCCCGGTACCGCCGCAGCCCACGGCCGCCCGGAGATCCCGGTCCTGACGGGGCTCCGGGGGGTTTCCGCCGCGACCGGCTCCGGCTCTGAGGCCGCGTCACCGGAGACCGCGCCACCCCCTGCCCACCGCGGTCGCCGGCGTGAGGCCCGGCGCCGTCTGCCCCTGCCCCGCACCCCCCGGAAGGAGACGGTCGATGCGGACCCCGAAACTGGCCGGTCTTGAGCTGCGACGGTTCACCAGGGGCAAGCTGCCGATCGCCGCGCTGGTAGCCCTCCTGCTGCTGCCGCTGCTCTACGGCGCCCTCTACCTGTGGTCGTTCTGGGACCCCTACGGCCGCCTGGACCGCATACCCGTGGCGCTGGTCAACGAGGACGCCGGTGCCACTGCGGGCGGCCACCACCTCCACGCCGGCGACGACATCGTCAGCGGGCTGCGGCACAGCGACAGCTTCGACTGGCACCCCGTCTCCGCGGCACAGGCGGAGAAGGGCGTGGAGGACGGCACCTACTACCTCTCGCTGTCCATCCCCCGCGACTTCAGCCACCGGGTGGCCAGCAGCGCCGGGGAGCACCCCGAGACCGGTGCGCTGAAGGTGCGCACCAACGACGCCGACAACTACATCGTGGGGCAGATCTCGCGCACGGTGTTCTCCGAGATCCGCTCGGCCGCCTCGCAGAAGGCGTCCCGGACCTTCCTCGACGACATCTACGTCTCCTTCTCCACCCTCCACGACAGCACCGCGAAGGCCGCCAAGGGCGCCGACTCCGTCAAGGACGGCGCCGACAGCGCGCGCAAGGGTGCCGGGAAGCTGAGCGACGGCCTGGACTCGGCCCGGGACGGCAGCCGCTCCCTGGCCGACGGGCTCCGGAAGCTCGACGAGGGCACCGCCAAGCTGGCGGGCAGCGCGCGGACCCTGGCCAAGGGCGCGGGCGACGTCTCCTCCGGAGCGGACACCCTGCACAAGGGCTCGGACCACCTGGCCTCCGGGGCCGACCAGGTCGCCGGGGGCACCCAGCGGCTGGCCGACACCGTGGACGGCCTCACCGACGGGCTGAGCCCCTTCCTGCACGCCCACGGCACCGAGATCGGGCAGGCCGCGCAGCTGGTGGCCGACGGCTCGCAGACCGTGTCCGACCACCTCGACCAGTTGCTGGCCGCGGCCCGGCAGGGCGACCACCAGGCCAAGGGTGTCTCCGAGGGCCTCACCGACCTCTACAGCGACCGCTGCTCCCCGGCCCCGAAGGACGGCACCGACGCCGCGACCTGCGCGGAGCTGGCCCGGCTGCGCTCCCAGGCCACGGACGCCGCGCGGACCTCCCACACCGTCGAGGCCCGCACCCGGGACCTGGGCGACCTGGACAAGTTGCGCCACGACCTGGGCCAGGTGCACGACCTGGCGGCCCGGCTCGCCCGGAGCGGCCCGCACCTCGGCGACGACCTGGACGGTGCCGTGCACCAGATCGACGCCCTCAACTCCGGCGCGCACAAGGTGGCCACCGGCGCCCACTCGCTGGGCGCGGGGGCCGGGAAGCTCGCCGACGGCGCCCAGCGGGTGGCGGACGGCGGCGACAAGCTGGCGGACGGCGCGGACACGCTGCACCAGGGCGCCGGCACCGCCGAGCAGGGGGCCGGCCGCCTCGACGACGGGCTGGCGAAACTGAGCTCCGGCGCCCACAGCCTGGACGGCGGCCTCTACAAGCTGTCGGACGGCTCGGGCCGGCTCGCCGACGGCCTGCACGACGGTGCGGCCCGCATCCCCGACTACGACAAGAAGAGCCGTGACGCGCGGACCGCGGTGATGTCCGACCCCGTGCAGCTCGCCTCCCACGACGCCCACCGGGCACCCAACTACGGCACCGGCTTCGCGCCCTACTTCATCCCGCTCTCGCTGTGGGTGGGTGCGATGGTGGCCTACATGCTGCTGCAACCGCTCAACCGGCGGGCGCTGGCGGTGGGCGCGGGGGCCTGGCGGACCGCGCTGGCCGGCTGGCTGCCGGTGGTGGGCATCGGAGTGGCGCAGGTCGCCGCGCTGATGTCGGTGCTGCACTGGGCCGTCGGGCTCGACATGGCACGGACCGCGGGGACCCTGGGTTTCCTGGGGCTCGTGACGGCCTGCTTCGCGGCGATCGTGCAGTGGCTCAACGCGCGGTTCGGGCCCGCCGGGCGCATCCTGGTGCTCGCCCTGCTGATGCTCCAGCTCACGTCGGCCGGCGGCACCTACCCGGTGCAGACCTCACCGGGGTTCTTCGCGGCGCTCCACCCGTTCCTGCCGATGAGCTACGTGGTCGAGGCGCTGCGGCGGTTGATCACCGGCGGCGGCCTGGCACCGGTGTGGCAGGGCTCGGTGGTGCTGGCGGCGTTCACCGTGGCGGCGCTGGCGCTGACCGCGCTCTCCGCCCGCAGCCGTCAGGTGTACCGGATGAAGGACCTGCGGCCGGAGCTGACCCTGTGAGCGCCGGCCCCGCGACGGGTGTGCGCGGACCCGGCACAGCCGGGGGCGGCACAATCACCCCCATGGAAAGCGCGCACACCCGTCGTCAGGCCACCCGGCACCGGCTCTTCGACGCAGCCGTCACCCTCATCGCCGAACAGGGGTTCTCCGCCACGACCGTGGACGAGATCGCCGACCGGGCGGGTGTGGCCAAGGGCACCGTCTACTACAACTTCGCCAGCAAGAACGTCCTGTTCGAGGAGTTGCTCCAGCACGGGATCGAGCTGCTGGCGCAGTCGCTGGAGGAGGCGGCGGCCCGGACGGCGGCCGAGGGCGGGAGCCGGGTGGACGCGCTGGACGCGATGATCCGGGCCGGACTGGTCTTCATCTCCCGCTACCCGGCGCTGACCCAGCTCTACGTCGCGGAGCTGTGGCGGACCAACCGGACCTGGCAGTCGACCCTGATGATGGTGCGGCAACGGGCTGTCGCGGTGGTCGAGGAGGTGCTGCGGTCCGCGGTGGCCGAGGGCGAGCTCAGCGAGGAGCTGGACGTGCCGCTGACGGCTTCGGCGCTGTTCGGCATGGTGCTGGTGGCCGCGCTGGACTGGCGGTCCTACCAGCCGGACCGCTCCCTGGACGACGTCCACGGCGCGCTCTCCCGGCTGCTCCAGGGCCGGGTGAGCGGTCACCCGGCCTGACCCGGGGCTGGCCGGGCTCCGCGGGCCCCGAGCGGATCGGGCCGCGGCTCCGGGCTGAACTGCTCGGGTACGGACCGGGCCGTGGGCTCCGGTGCCGAACGGCTCGGGTCAGGGCAGTTCCTGCCGCCTCCCGCAGTCCGTCCAGCCGGGACCGGACGGTGGGGCCGGCGGCTTGCCACTGCCGCCGGGCAGCGCGCACCGCCCTGGCACGGATCGTTCCCCCTCCGATCCGACCAGGGCGGCGCTCCCCCGTGAGCCCCCGTGTCCCCGTGGGCTCTCCCCCGTGAGCCCCCCGTGCCCCCGGGGGCTCCCCCGTCACCTCGCGTGACTACAGGTCCGTTCCGCCGCCCCGTGTCGGCGGTGCCGGGCCCCTGTCCTGCTCGGTGACCCCACTCTCTCCTGCCGGTGGCGTCGTGCCCATCCGCCCACCTACTCATCCCGGTGCCTAGGTACCTGTACTCAGCGGGTGAGCGCTCCTCACCAGAGGCCCCGAGCAGGTACTTCCGCGGGGACGCGGTGGCGGCTGCGGGCCGGTGGCCGGCTCCGCCGACGGCCGCCCGTCACCGCTCCCCCGGTGCCCCGGTAGGGTCGCCGTCATGGCACGGATTGCGGTGATCGGCGCCGGGATGGGCGCCATGGCTGCTGCCGCCCGGCTGGCCGTCGCGGGCCACCGGGTGGCGGTGTACGAGCGCGGCGCCACCCACGGCGGTGTCCTGGGGAGCTTCACCCGGGACGGTTTCGCCTTCGACACCGGTCCGGGGCTGCTGCACCTGCCCGCGGTGTGGCGGGACTTCTTCGTCAAGACCGGGCGCGAGGCGCTGGAGAAGCGGGTCCGGCTCTCGCCCGTCGACCCGGCCGCGCACCACGTCTTCGCCGACGGCACCCACGTCCGGCTGCCGAACGCCTCCCGGGCCGGGGTCGTCGCCGCGCTGGACGCCGCACTCGGCGAGGGGGCGGGGGAACGCTGGAGCGAACTGCTGGTCCGGGCGCGCACCACCTGGGACGCCACCCGCCGGCCGCTGCTGGAGGAACCGCTGCGTCAGGACTGGACGGCGTGGGGGCGCGACCCCTACCCCGCCTCGCGCAGCCGCTCCCTGCTGGGCCGCTCCCGGCGCGCGAGGACGCTGGCCGAGGTGGCCCGCCGGGAACTGCGGGACCCGCGCCTGGTGGCGCTGCTGGAGAGTCACGCGCTGGCCTGGGGGCTGGACCCGCGGGACGCCCCGGCCGCCGCCACCGTCCTGCCGTACCTGGAGGAGTCGTTCGGGCTCTGGTACCCGCAGGGCGGCATGCGGGCGCTGGCCGCGGCGGTGTACGGACGGTGCCGGGAGCGCGGGGTCGAGTTCGCCTTCGACACGGAGGTGACGGGCCTGCTCCTGAAGGACGGCGCGGTCGCCGGGGTGGAGCTGGCCGACGGCCGGGAGGCCGGGGCCGAGGTCGTGGTGGCGGGCGTGGACCCGGCTCGGGTGGCCTCCTGGGCCGGTGGCGCCGACCGCCTGTGGGCCCCCGCCGACCGCGGCCCGGTCGCCGACGTCCCGGCGGCCGGCCGCCTCACCGTGTTCGCGGCCCTCTCCGGCCGCCGCCCCGAGGGCACCGCCCACCGCACCGTGGTGCACGCCGCGGACCCGGCCGCCGAGCGGGAGGCCCTGTTCACCGCGGGCCGTACGCCGCGTCCCGGCGGGCTCACGGTGACGGTGCTGCGGCCGGACGATCCGGCGACGCGTCCCGACGAGGAGCACGAGGCGGTGACGCTGGGCGTGGCCGCCGCGGCCGGCGAGCAGGCCGGGTGGGAGCGGCCCGAGCGGGTGGCCGAGGCGGTGGCCGAGGTGCTCTCGGTGGCCGCCGCCGCGGTGCCGGGCCTCCCGGAGCGGCTGCTGTGGTGGGAGGCGCGCACCCCCGCCGGGCACGGCCCGCAGCAGCGACCGGCGCTCGCGGGGGCCGGTGGACGGTACCTGCTGCCGGCGAACCGGACCCGGGTGCCGGGCCTCTACCTGGTCGGCGGACGCTCGCACCCCGGCGGCGGCCCCGCGCACGCGGGCATGTCGGGGGCCCTGGTGGCGGGCCTGGTGGTCAACGGCGAGGACTGGCGCGGCTCTCAGTGACCCCGGCCCGCACCGGGTGCTCAGCGGGTCCCGGCTGACGGGCTGTCAGTAAGGGTAGGTCTGCCGGTCGTCGGGGTGGCGGCCGTAGGGGTCCTCGGGGCTGCCGCCGTAGCCCGGGTACTCCTGGTGTGCCGTCTGCGCGGACGGGTCCTGCCCCTCGTCCCGCTGCGGGGGCAGCCACGCACCGTCCGGCCCCTGCCCGTACCCCGGGGCCGGAGGGTCGAAGGGAGACTGCCCGTACCCCGGGGCGGGCGGGTCGAAGGGGGACTGCTGGTAGGGCTGGTAGCTGCCCTCGCCACCGCCCTGCCAGCCGCCGCCCTGGTAGGAGTCCTGGTAGGGCTGTGACGGGTCCTGGTAGGGGTGGGGCGCCGCGGACGGATCCCCGCCCCGGGCGTCGTAGGAGTAGGCGTCCTGCGGGTAGCCGGGGTAGGCGTCGGGGGCCTCGTGGCGCTGCTCGCCGCCGTAGGGCGCGAGGTCGTCGTAGCCCTGGCCCTGGGTCCCGGGCGCCGCCGGGTAGCCGTCGTAGCCGCTGTCGTATCCGCCCGGCCCGCCGTAGCCGCCCTGGCCGGTGTCGTACCCGCCGTAGTCGCCCTGCTGTCCGCCGTCGTACCCGCCGTGGCCGTCCTGGCCGGTGCCGTAGCCGTACGGGGTGTCGTAGCCGGCGCCGCCCGGGTGGCCGGGGGCCTGACCGCCGGGGGGTGCGTACCCGTCGGGGTAGGCGTATCCGCCCTCCCAGGCGGTCTCGTAACCGGTGTCGCCGGGGCCCGCCGCGAAGGCGGCGGGAGCGTAGCCGTATCCGCCCGTCTCCTCGGGCAGCGGCTGGGGGGCGTGGCCGGGCGTGGCCTGCCACGGTTCCCCGCCGGCTATGTGCTCCCGCGCCCGGAAGACGTCCTCGTCCTGGAGCAGTTCGCGGGCGGGGTCCTCCCAGTGCCCGTGGTGGGTGGCGCCCTGGTCCGCGTAGGGGCCCTCGTCGGAGCCGGTGTAGGGAGCGTAGGGGTCGTGGGGGGCGTCGTAGCCGCCGTCGAAGGGGCTGCCGTGGCCCTCCGCCCCGCCGGACGGGGCCTGGTCCGGGGGCGCGAAGGGGCTGCCGTGGCCCTCCGCCCCGCCGGACGGGGCCTGGTCCGGGGGCGCGGAGCCTTCGGTGCCCTCGGGGACCGGTTCCACGTCGCTGACGTGGAGCGGCGGGGCGCCCCCCGCGCCGCGGCGCCGTCCGCCGCTGCCGCCGCGGCGGCCCTGGAGGGGGTGGGGCAGTGCCCAGCCGGTGGTGAAACCCTGCCGGAAGGAGAGCGTCACCAGGGTCTGCCCCACTGCGAAGGCCACCGCACCGAGGGCGATCACCAGGATCGAGGGGAGCGCGACCCCGACGACCACGCCGAGGAAGCCCACGAAGGCCAGCAGGCGCCAGCGCAGCCGCGCCTTGTGCTGCAGCAGCACCTCGCCGAGCAGCCAGAGCGCCACCACGCCGAAGGCGACGTAGAGGACCGTCCAGCCCATGGAGACCCCTCCTCCTATGGCCGCGGCCCCTTCGGATACGGCCGATCAGGCCCGATGTCGGTGCAGGCCCAGGTTCTCGTAGATTTCCAGCGTCGCCGTGGAGTTGTTCAGGGTGATGAAGTGCAGTCCCGGCACGCCCTCGGCGAGCAGCCTCGCACAGAACTCCGTTGCGAACTCGATGCCCACGGAGCGTACCGCCACGGGGTCGTCCTTGACGGCGAGGATACGTTCCACGAGCCCGGGCGGGATGACCGCGTCGCTCAGCTTCGGCAGCCGTTCCAACTGCTTGACGCTGGTGACGGGCATGACCTCGGGGATGATGGGGGTCTCGCAGCCCGCCGCCTGGACCCGGTCGCGCAGCGTCAGGTAGGACGCGGGTTCGAAGAACATCTGGGTGATGGCGTAGTCCGCGCCGGCCCGGCACTTGTCGACGAAGTTGCGCACGTCGCTGTCCCAGTCGACCGAGCGGGGGTGGCGCTCGGGGAAGGCGGCGACGCCGACGCAGAAGTCGCCGGCCTCCTTGATGAGCCGGACCAGTTCGGCGGCGTAGGTGACGCCCTGGGGGTGGGGCACCCACTCGCCCATGGGGTCGCCGGGCGGGTCGCCGCGCACGGCCAGGACGTTGCGGATGCCGGCCGCCGCGTACTGCCCGACGACGTTGCGCAGTTCGGCCACGGAGTGGTTGACGGCGGTCAGGTGGGCGACCGGCGTCAGGGTGGTGTCGGCGACGATCTGCTCGGTGGCACGGACGGTTCCGGTCCGGGTCGTCCCGCCGGCGCCGTAGGTCACGGAGACGAAGCTGGGGGCGACGGCCTCGATGCGGCGCAGGGCGTTCCAGAGGTTGCGCTCCCCCGTGGGGGTCTTCGGCGCCCAGAACTCGAAGGAGTAGGTGGTGGCACCGGACGCGAGCATGTCACGCACCGTCGGTGCCTGCTGCGTTCTGCCGGAAGCTGTCCCAAGGGCCATACGAGCAGGTTAGTCAGCCGGTGCCCCTCCCCCAACCGGAGCAGTACCTTTCGCCCCCTTTTGCCGCTTCCCTGTCCACGTTTCGGACAGCGGTGGACACCCCGGCCGCTCAGCCGGGGCCGTGCGGGCGCCGGGTCCCGGACGGCCCGGTCCGTCCGGAGCGGCGGCGCCGGCGGGCGCTCCCCGGGCGCCGCTCCGCCGCCTCCCGGCCGGTCCCTATCCAGCCGGGCGCAGCCGGCGGGCGAAGGCTGCGGCGGCGGCGCCGGGGTCCTCCGCCTCGGTGATGGCGCGGACCACGACCACCCGGCGGGCCCCCGCGGCCAGCGCCTCTTCCAGGTTGTCCAGGTCGATTCCGCCGATGGCGAACCAGGGCCGCCCGGTCTCCAGCGAGGCCGCGTAGCGCACCAGGTCCAGCCCGGGGGCGTGCCGCCCGGGCTTGGTGGGGGTCGGCCAGCACGGGCCGGTGCAGAAGTAGTCCACGCCGCTCTGCACGGCCGCCGCCGCGGCCTCCTCCGGCGCGTGGGTGGAGCGGCCGATCAGGACGTCCTCGCCGAGGATCGCGCGGGCGGCCGCCACCGGCAGGTCGTCCTGGCCGAGGTGGAGGACGTCGGGGCCGGCGGCGTGCGCGACGTCGGCGCGGTCGTTGACGGCCAGGAGCCTGCCGTGGCGGCGGCAGGCGTCGGCGAAGACCTCCAGCGCCGCGAGCTCCGGGCCCGCCTCCAGGTGCTTGTCCCGGAGCTGGACGATGTCGACGCCGGCGGCGAGCACCGTGTCCAGGAACTCCGGCAGGTCCCCCTGGCGGGTGCGGGCGTCCGTGCACAGGTACAGGCGGGCGTCGGAGAGCGCGGCGCGGCGCGCGGCGGACGTGACGGGGGCTGTGCTGCTCATCAGGCGTTCCTCGGACGAAGGCGGGGCGTGCCCGTCGGGTGACGGGCACGCCCCGGAAGGCGGTGGGGTCCCCCGCCCGGGCGGCCCGGAGCCCCTGAGGGGGGCCGGGCCGGGGGCAGGAGGCCCGTGCGGCGTGGCGGAGGTCAGACGGCGAGCGCCTGCGCCCTGCGCTTGACCTCCGTGCCGCGATTCTCGCGCAGCGCCTGTGCCGGGGTGCCCGGCAGGGTGTCATCGGCGGTGAACAGCCACTCCAGCATCTCCTCGTCGGTGAAGCCGTCGTCCCGCAGCAGGGTCAGGGTGCCGGCCAGGCCCTTGACGACCCGGCCGTCCTTGATGAACTCGGCCGGTACGTGCAGGGCGCGGTTCTCACCGCGGCGCACGGCCACCAGCTGTCCCTCCTTGACCAGCTGCCGGACGCGCGTCACCTCCACGTCCAGGAGTTCGGCGATGTCGGGCAGGGTGAGCCAGGCGGGTACGAGCCCGTCGATCTTCGTGTCAATCTCGGTCACGCCTACCAGCCTGCCACCTCACACGGACAGCCGTCACCGGGACATCCCCGGCCTCGCTCCGACGGCGTCGCGCGGCCACCGGAAGGGGCGGCCCCGCCGGCGGCAGGGCCCCTCCCACCAGGGCGGGCGCGGAGCTACCCGGCCACGGCCGTCTTCAGCGGGACGGCGGGGTCCGCGGCCCGCAGCGGGTCCAGTCGGGTGCCCCGCTCGATCAGCCGCCGCCCCTGGGTCAGGTCGCGGGGGCGCCCCACGGCGAGCAGGGCGACGGGCACGTCCTCGCGCAGCCAGAGCACCGTCCAGGCGGCTTCGGCCCGGTCGCCGCGCCACACCACCTCCCCGGTGTCCCGGTGGTCGCCCGCGTACTGCACGAACCGGCCGAACTGCTCGGACCAGAAGTAGGGCACCGGGTCGTACGCCGGTGTCGCCGCGGCCCCCTGGGTGAGGGTGGCCGCGACGGTGCGCGGGCCCTGGAGGGCGTTGTCCCAGTGGTGGACCAGCAGCCGCCGGCCGTAGCGGGCCGAGGGGAAGGAGGCGCAGTCGCCCACCGCGTAGACCCCGGGCACGGAGGTGCGCAGGTGGGCGTCGGCGCGGACGGACCGGTCGGCGGCCAGCTCGACACCGGACCCGGCCAGCCAGCCGGTGGCGGGCCGGGCCCCGACCCCCACCACCACCGCGTCGGCGGGCACCTCCTCGCCGTCCGCCAGGTGGACCGCGTCCCGGGTGACCCGGGTGACCCGGCGGCCGGTGAGCAGCCGCACCCCGGCGTCGGCGTACCAGCGCGTCATCGGCTCGGTCGTCTCGGCGGGCAGCGCGCCGGCCAGGGGGCGCTCGGCGGCCTCCACGACGGTGACCTCGCAGCCGGCCTCGCGGGCGGCGGTGGCGAACTCCGCGCCGATCCAGCCGGCGCCGACCACGACCACCGACCGGCGGGCGGCGAGCACCGGGCGCAGCCGTGCGGCGTCGTCCAGGGTGCGCAGCAGGTGGACCTCGGCCTCCTCGGCGCCGGGCAGCGGCAGCGGTTCGGCGCCCACCGCCAGCACCAGGTGGTCGTAGGGCACCGGGCCGGCCTCGGTCTCCACCACGCGGGCCGCGGCGTCGAGGGCGAGCGCGGAGCGGCCCAGCACCAGCTCGACGCCGAGCCCGGCGAAGTCGACGTCGAGGGCCGAGTCGGGGGCGGTGCCCAGCAGGACCGCCTTGGACAGCGGCGGCCGGTCGTAGGGCTGGTGCGGTTCGGCCCCGAGCAGGGTGACCGGTCCCCGCCAGCCCTCCTCGCGCAGCGAGACGGCGGTCTGCACCCCGGCCATGCCCGCACCGACGATCACGACCCGTCCCTCGGTGCGGGGCGGGCCCGCGGGGACGGCCCGGCCGGGCGCGGGGGGCGGGGACACGGGGGCCTGTGCGGGGTCGGCCTGCGGGCCGGGCTCGTCGCTGCTCACCCGGGTCACTCTAGGACGCGGCCGGCTGCCCCGGGCGGCCCCGTCGCGGGGGCGGCGGCGGCGCTTTCGGGGGGCGGCGGCGACCGTACTAGGCTGGCACCCGAAAAGACTCGCGGGAGCCCGGACGCGACCGGGCTGAGAGGGAGGCTGCGGCGGCCTCCGACCGTCCGAACCTGATCCGGGTCATGCCGGCGAAGGGAGGGGCACCGTGCGCGTGCCATCCAGCATGGCGACGGCCACGTCCGGCGGCGCCGTCGAACCGTCCGCAGACCCCGTGCCCGAGCGGGCGCCCTCGTCCGGGGCGCGCTCCGCCGACGTCCTGGTGGTCGGTGGCGGGCTGATGGGCCTGGTCACGGCGTGGCGCACGGCGCAGCGCGGACTCCGCGTGGCGGTCGTCGACCCGGATCCGGGCGGTGGGGCGGCGCGGGTGGCGGCGGGGATGCTCGCGGCCGTCACCGAGCTGCACTACGGCGAGGAGACGCTGCTGGCCCTGAACCTGGCCTCGGCCGCCCGCTACCCGGGCTTCGTCGCCGAGCTGGAGCGCGTCACCGGCGCCGGCCTCGGGTACCGCAGCAGCGGCACGCTCGCCGTGGCCTTCGACGCCGACGACCGGGCGCACCTGCGGGAGCTGCACGCCCTTCAGGAGCGGTGCGGGCTGGCGTCGACGTGGCTGACCGGGCGGGAGTGCCGGCGGCTGGAGCCGATGCTGGCCCCCGGGGTGCGTGGCGGGGTGCGGGTCGACGCCGACCACCAGATCGACCCCCGGCGGCTCGTCGCGGCCCTGCTGAGCGCCTGCGAGGCTGCCGGGGTGGTCTTCCACCGGCTGCCGGCGCGGGCCCTGCGCACCGCCGGCGGCCGGGCGGTGGGCGTGGAGCTGGCGGACGGCCGGGACCTGTCCGGCGGGCAGGTGGTGCTGGCCGCCGGCAGCCGCTCGGGGACGCTCGCCGGGGTGCCGGAGGCGGCGCGGGTGCCGGTGCGGCCGGTCAAGGGGCAGGTGGTCCGGTTGCGCATGCCGCCGGGGCCTGCCGGGTCCGGGCCGCTGCTCTCGCGCACCGTGCGGGCCGTGGTCCGCGGCGGCCCCGTCTACCTGGTGCCGCGGGAGAACGGCGAGCTGGTCCTCGGTGCCACCTCCGAGGAGACCGGCTGGGACACCACGGTGACCGCCGGCGGCGTCTACGAGCTGCTGCGGGACGCGCACGAGCTGGTGCCGGGCGTCACCGAGCTGCCGCTGGTGGAGGTCCGCGCCGGACTGCGGCCCACCTCGCCCGACAACGCGCCGCTGCTGGGCCCCACCGCCGTGCCCGGCCTCCAGCTGGCCACCGGCCACCACCGCAACGGCGTGCTGCTGACCCCCGTGACCGGCGAGGTGATGGCGCACGCCCTGACCACCGGCGAGCTGCCGGAGCAGGCCCGCCCGTTCACGCCGGCCCGGTTCGCCGCCGCCGGCACCACAGAGCCCGGGCGCACCGGCCCCGGCGCCGGCCACGTGTCCAAGGAGCCGCGTCCATGACCACCCCCACCCGTACCGTCCACGTCAACGGTCAGCGCCGGGAGGTCGCCGAGGGCCTCACCCTCGACCGCCTCGTGGCGACGCTGACCAGCGCCCCGTCCGGGGTGGCCGCCGCCGTCAACGAGACGGTGGTACCGCGCGGCCAGTGGCCCGCGACCACGCTCGGCGACGGCGACCGCGTCGAGGTCCTCACCGCAGTCCAGGGAGGCTGATCCGCCATGGCCGACGATCCCTTCGTCATCGCCGACACCGTCATCGAGTCCCGCCTGATCATGGGGACGGGGGGCGCGCCCAGCCTGGACGTGCTGGAGCGGTCCCTGGCCGCCTCCGGCACCCGGCTGACGACCGTCGCGATGCGGCGCCTGGACCCCACGGTGCAGGGCTCCGTCTTCGACGTGCTGCGCCGCCTGGACATCCGTCCGCTGCCCAACACCGCGGGCTGCTTCACCGCCGGAGAGGCGGTCCTCACCGCCCGGCTGGCGCGTGAGGCGCTGGGCACCGACTGGGTGAAGCTGGAGGTGGTCGCCGACGAGCGGACCCTGCTGCCGGACCCGGTGGAGCTGCTGGACGCCGCCGAGACGCTGGTGGACGACGGCTTCACGGTGCTGCCGTACACCAACGACGACCCGGTGCTGGCACGCAGGCTCCAGGACGTGGGGTGTGCGGCGATCATGCCGCTGGGCTCGCCGATCGGGTCGGGGCTGGGCATCCGCAACCCGCACAACTTCCAGCTGATCACCGAGCAGGCCGAGGTCCCGGTGATCCTGGACGCCGGGGCGGGCACGGCCTCCGACGCCTCGCTGGCGATGGAGCTGGGGTGCGCTGCGGTGATGCTGGCCTCGGCGGTGACCCGCGCCCAGGAGCCGGTGCTGATGGCCGAGGCGATGCGGTACGCGGTGGAGGCGGGCCGGCTGGCCCACCGGGCGGGCCGCATCCCGCGCCGCCACTTCGCGCAGGCCTCCTCGCCGACGACCGGCATGGCCGACTTCGACCCCGAACGCCCCGCCTTCTGACCGGGTGCACCGGGCCGGAGCCTCCCGGCGGCGGGGCGCACGCCCGTCCGGTCCCGTGCCGGACGCCGGCTGCCGGGCCCCGCAGCGGCGGGGCGCAGCGGCGGCCGGTCTCCACCGCGGCCTCCGGCTCCGTACACTCGACTGCCGTGGACACCACCCTTCAGGACCCCCTCGTCGGCCAACTGCTGGACGGGCGCTACCGGGTCGACGCACGCATTGCCGCCGGCGGCATGGCCACGGTCTACCGGGCCGTCGACGTCCGCCTCGACCGCGTGCTGGCGCTGAAGGTGATGCACCCCACGCTCGCGGTGGACGCCGCGTTCGTGGAGCGCTTCATCCGGGAGGCCAAGTCCGTCGCCCGGCTGGCGCACCCCAACGTGGTCGGCGTCTTCGACCAGGGCGCCGACGGCCACTACGTCTACCTGGCGATGGAGTACGTCGCCGGCTGCACGCTGCGGGACGTGCTGCGCGAACGCGGTGCGCTCCAGCCGCGGGCGGCGCTGGACATCCTGGAGCCCGTACTCGCGGCGCTCGGCGCGGCCCACATCGCGGGGCTGGTCCACCGCGACATGAAGCCGGAGAACGTCCTGATAGGGGACGACGGCCGGGTGAAGGTCGCCGACTTCGGCCTGGTCCGGGCGGTCGACCACAACACCACCGCCACCACCGGCTCGGTGCTGGGGACGGTGTCCTACCTGGCGCCCGAGCAGATCGAGGACGGCCAGGCCGGGACGCCCGCCGACGTCTACGCGTGCGGCGTGGTGCTGTACGAGATGCTCACCGGCACCAAGCCGCATACCGGCACCAGCCCGGCGCAGGTCCTCTACCAGCACCTGAACGAGGACGTCCCGCCGCCCTCGCAGGCCGTCCCCGGTCTCGCGCCCGAGCTGGACGGGCTGGTCGCCGCGGCCACGGCCCGGGACGCCGGCGCCCGTCCGGCGGACGCCGCGGCCCTGCTGGCGCTGGTCCGCGCCGCGCGGGAGCGGCTGGACGACGCGGCGCTGGACGCGGTGCCGCCGGGCGCCCTGCCGGCCGCCGGGGCCGCCGGCGCCGAGGACCGCACCAGCGTCATCCCCCGGTCCGTGGCGCTGCGGCAGGCCCGCTCCGCGGACGAGGAGCAGCTCAACCGCACCAGCGTCCTGGAGCGGGCGCCCGAGGCGGGCGCCCCGTCCGGCGCCGCGCACCGCCCCGCCCGCCGGGTCCGCCGCCCGCTGGTGATCGGCGCCCTGGTGGTGGTGCTCCTCGCCGCGCTGACCGGCGTGTGGTACGTGAGCGTCGGCCAGTTCACGCACGTCCCCCCGGTTCTGGACATGACGCGGACCAAGGCCTCCGACACCCTCCACCAGGCGGGGCTGGAGGTGAAGGTCCGCCACGACTACAGCTCGACCGTCGACCGCGGGCACGTGATCTCCACCAGCCCCGGCAACGGCGACCGCATCCGCGACCACGGCACCGTCACCGTGGTGCTCTCCGACGGCCCGCACATCCTGACCGTCCCCCACCTGGCCGGTACTCCGCTGGCCGACGCGAAGAAGAAGCTGAGCGGCATGGGGCTGGTGGCCGGCAAGGTCACCCAGGACTTCGACGAGGACGTGCCGAAGGGCCGGGTGGTCTCCACCGATCCGGCCGCCGGCACCAAGCGGCAGCCGGACAGCGTGGTGAACCTCAAGGTGAGCCGCGGCGCGGAGGTGAAGGCTCCGGACGTCACCGGTGAGGACCAGGACGAGGCCACCGACGACCTGGAGGAGGCGGGCCTGCACGTCCGCATCGCCGCCCGGCGCGTCCACGCGCAGCAGGAGAAGGGCAGCGTGGCGCAGCAGTCCCCGGGACCGGGCGAGTCGCTGGGCAAGGGCGACACGGTGACGCTGACGCTGTCCGCCGGGCCCGAGATGGTCAAGGTGCCCGACGTGACGGGCGACAAGGTCGACGACGCGCGGCGCAAGCTGACCGACGCCGGCTTCGAGGTGAGCGTGCGCAAGCCGTTCTTCTTCCCCAAGGACACGGTTGCCAGCCAGTCGGTCGAGGGCGGCCGGCGGGCCGCCAAGGGCAGCCGCATCGTCATCAAGCTGGACGGCGGGCTGTGAGCGCCCCGGTGCAGGAGGTGACCGCGGGGCGGCTGCGCAACCCGGTGGGCGGGCACATCCAGGTGGCCGGCGGGCTGGCGCGTACCGGGCTGCCGTACGCGGCCGCCATCGGCGCCGAGGCGGTGCAGGTGTTCGTCGCCAACCCGCGGGGCTGGGCGACACCGACCGGGGTCCCGGCGCAGGACGAGGAGTTCCGCGAGCGGTGCGCCGCCGACGGTGTCCCGGTCTACGTCCACGCGCCCTACCTGATCAATTTCGGCTCGCACACGCCGGAGACGGTGGAGCGGTCGGTGACCTCGCTGCGCCACTCGCTGGTGCGGGGCCGGGCCGTGGGGGCGCGGGGTGTGGTGGTGCACACCGGTTCGGCCACCGGCGGCCGTCCCCGCGAGGTGGCGCTGGCGCAGGTGCGCGAGCGGGTGCGGCCGCTGCTGGCGGAGCTGGACCCGGCCGACGAGGACACCCCGTGGCTGCTGCTGGAGCCGACCGCGGGCCAGGGGGCCTCACTGTGCTCGCTCGTCGGCGACCTGGGCCCCTACTTCGAGGCGCTGGACCACCATCCGCGCCTGGGCGTGTGCCTGGACACCTGTCACGCGTTCGCGGCGGGGCACGACATGGCGGCGCCGGGCGGGGTCAAGCGGCTGCTGGACGAGCTGGTGGACACCGTGGGCGAGGGCCGGCTGCGGCTGGTGCACGCCAACGACTCCAAGGACGTGGTGGGCGCGCACAAGGACCGCCACGAGAACATCGGTGCCGGCCACATCGGCGCCGACCCGTTCGGGGAGCTGCTGCGCCACCCGGCGACGGCCGGTGTGCCGCTGGTGATCGAGACACCGGGCGGCAAGGAGGGGCACGCGGCGGACGTGGCGCGCCTGAAGGGGCTCAGGACTCCGTAGGGGCGGCTGAGCCCGCGAGCGCCCGGCCCCGTGTGGCGGCCCGGCGGGGCGGGTACGGCAGAACCGGGCGCGGCGCCCGAGGCGGCCGCACCGCGCCGGAGGGCCCGTCCCTCAAGGACGGGCCGCCCGCTGGCCGCCATCTGTGGAGGCCAGGATGCCCGAGCACGACGGCACCGACCGGGACGGCACCGGGCACGCCGGGAGCGGGTCGGGTTCCTGGGGCACGGCGGCACGGGCCACCTTGCACTGCCTGACCGGCTGCGCCCTGGGCGAGATCGTCGGAATGGTGGTGGGTACCGCGATGGCCTGGAACAACGTGGGGACGGTGGGGCTGTCGGTGGTGCTGGCGTTCGTCTTCGGCTACGCGCTGACGGTGCTCTCCGTCCGGTCGGCGGGCCTGGGTCTGGCCGCCGCGGGGAAGGTGGCGCTCGCGGCGGACACCGTCTCGATCGCCGTGATGGAACTCGTGGACAACGGGGTGATCGGGCTGATCCCGGGGGCCCTGGAGGCCACGCTCTCGCAGGTGCTGTTCTGGTGGACGCTGGCACTCTCGCTGCTGCTGGCGTTCCTCGTCACCACGCCCGTCAACCGGATGCTGATCCGGCGCGGCAGGGGGCACGCGGTGGCCCACCGGTACCACTGAGCCCGCCCCCGGGAAGGCCCGGGGGCTTACGGCTCGGGGCCCTCGCCGGGTTCCTCCTGGTAGGAGTAGCGCTGCTCCCGCCAGGGGTCGCCGACGTTGTGGTAGCCCCGCTCCTCCCAGAAGCCCCGCCGGTCGGAGGTCATGTACTCCACGCCGCGGACCCACTTGGGGCCCTTCCAGGCGTAGAGGTGCGGCACGATCAGGCGCACCGGGAAGCCGTGTTCGGCCGTCAGCGGCTCGCCGGAGCGGTGGGTGGCGAAGAGGGACTGCTCGCCGGCGAAGTCGGCCAGCGGCATGTTGGAGCTGAAGCCGTACTCGGCCCACACCATGACGTGGGAGACCTCGGGGGCGGGCGGTGCGAGGTCGAGGAGGGTGCGGGCCGGGACGCCGCCCCACTCCGCGCCGAGCATGCTGAACTTCGTCACGCAGTGCATGTCGGCGACGACGGTGGCGTAGGGCAGTGCGGTGAACTCCTCGTGGGTCCAGCAGTGCTTCTGGCCGTCCGCGGTGGCGCCGAAGACGCGGAACTCCCAGCGCTCGGGGCGGAACCTGGGCACCGGGCCATAGTGGGTCACCGGCCAGCCGCGCTGCAGCCGCTGCCCCGGAGGCAGCGACGCGTCCGCCGCGGAGCGGCCCTCAGGTTGACCCATGGCTCCATGGTGTCAGACCGGAACGGGTGGCGAGGACCCGATGCAGCAGAAAACCGACCAATCACCCAGAGCGTTACATGTGTGTATTTACCGGTCTCTTCCACTCGGCGGTGCAAGGATGCGAACTCCGCCCGACCTCGCCCAAGGAGCGCCCCGCCGTGCAGGGAGACCCCGAAGTCATCGAGTTCCTCAACGAACAGCTCACCGCCGAGCTGACCGCGATCAACCAGTACTTCCTCCACGCGAAGATCCAGGAGCACAACGGCTGGACGAAGCTGGCCCGCTACACCCGGGCCGAGTCCTTCGACGAGATGCGGCATGCGGAGTACCTCACCGACCGCCTCCTCTTCCTGGAGGCGCTCCCCAACTACCAGCGCCTCTTCCACGTCCGCGTCGGGCAGACGGTGACGGAGATGTTCCAGGCGGACCGGCAGATCGAGGTGGAGGCCATCGACCGCCTCCGGCGCGGCATCGAGCTGATGCGCAGCAAGGGCGACGTGACCTCGGCGAACCTCTTCGAGTCGATCCTGGCCGACGAGGAGCACCACGTGGACTACCTCGACGCCGAACTCACCCTGGTGGAGAAGCTGGGTGAGGCCCTCTACATCGCCCAGCAGATCGAGCAGCAGGCCCCCGGCCCGTCGAAGACGCCGGGCACGGTCTGAGCGCGCCCCCGGACACCGGGAGGCGCCGCGGCGTCAGGCGGCGCCGGGAAGGGTGCGGGAGGCAGCGAGGGCCGGAAGCGGACCGCCCGCACCGGCGGGGACGCCGTCCTGCGCCGGACGGCTCGTGGCAGCCGCGGGAAGACCGGTGGCCTCACTGCGGGGGCAGCCACCGCGGCCCAGCAGTGCCTGGATGCGGCGCACGCAGCCGCCGCAGTCGGTGCCGGCCCCGCAGGCGGAGGCCATCTGGCGGGGGGTGCAGGCACCGGTCGCCGCGTGGTCCCGGACCTGCTGCTCGGTGATGCCGAAGCAGGAGCAGACGAACACGCTGGGACCTCCCTCAGGGCCGCGGGCGGCGGTGGCACCGAGCGACCTGCGACGCCCGCCCACCGTTAGGTAACCCTTACCTTACCTCTCGGGGGGAGGCGTCACAACGCACGTGGGGCGCGGATCGTGTGATGCGCGCCCCACGTTCTGCCGGGGCCGGGCGGCCGCCCGGCCGTCCGGCTCACTGCCCCTGGTACATCTCCGCCACCAGGAAGGCCAGGTCGAGCGACTGGCTGCGGTTGAGCCGCGGGTCGCACGCCGTCTCGTAGCGCTGGTGGAGGTCGTCGACGAAGATCTCGTCGCCGCCGCCGACGCACTCGGTGACGTCGTCACCGGTCAGCTCGACGTGGATGCCGCCGGGGTGCGTGCCGAGCGCCTTGTGGACCTCGAAGAAGCCCTTGACCTCGTCCAGCACGTCGTCGAAGCGCCGGGTCTTGTGGCCGCTGGCCGCCTCGAAGGTGTTGCCGTGCATCGGGTCGCAGATCCACACCACCTGGGCGCCGGAGGCGGTGACCTTCTCCACCAGCTCGGGGAGCTTGTCGCGGACGTTGCCCGCGCCCATCCGCGTGATGAAGGTCAGCCGCCCGGGCTCACGGTCCGGGTCGAGCCGCTCGATGAGGGTGAGGGCGTCCTCCGCGGTGGAGGTGGGGCCGAGCTTCACACCGATGGGGTTGCGGATGCGGGAGGCGAACTCGATGTGGGCGCCGTCGAGCTGGCGGGTGCGCTCGCCGATCCACACCATGTGGCCGGAGACGTCGTAGAGGTCGCCGGTGCGCGAGTCCACCCGGGTGAGCGCCGACTCGTAGTCGAGGATCAGCGCCTCGTGCGAGGAGTAGAACTCCACCGTCCTGAACTCCTCGGGATCCACCCCGCAGGCGTTCATGAAGTTCATGGCGCGGTCGATCTGCCGCGCCAGGGCCTCGTACCGCTGCCCGGAGGGGGAGGACTTCACGAAGTCCTGGTTCCAGGCGTGGACCTGGCGCAGGTCGGCGTAGCCACCGGTGGTGAAGGCGCGCACCAGGTTCAGCGTCGCCGCGGAGTGGTGGTACATCCGCTTCAGCCGCTGCGGGTCGGGGATGCGGGCCTCGGCGGTGAACTCGAAGCCGTTGACGGAGTCGCCCCGGTAGGTGGGCAGCGTCACGCCGTCGCGCGTCTCGGTCGGCTTGGAGCGGGGCTTGCTGTACTGGCCCGCGATCCGCCCGACCTTGACCACCGGCACCGAACCGGCGTACGTCAGGACGGCGCCCATCTGCAAAAGCGTCTTGAGCTTGTTGCGGATGTGCTCCGCGGAGACCGCGTCGAACGCCTCGGCGCAGTCACCGCCCTGCAGGAGGAACGCCTCGCCGCGGGCCACGGCCGCCAGCCGCTGGCGCAACTGGTCGCACTCCCCGGCGAAGACGAGCGGTGGATAGGACTCGAGCTCCGCAACGACGTCGCGCAGAGCCTCGTGGTCCGGCCAGTCGGGCTGCTGCGCCGCGGGCAGGTCTCGCCAGGTGTGGTGGGCACCGGCTTGGGTGTCAGCGTTCACGGTCACTCGTCCACCCTAAGGGGCAAGGCCGTGAAGTTAAGGCCTGTTCGTTGGTGTCAAGATCTTGATGTCGAGGGTGGCTATGTAGGTATGTCGGTCGACTTTGAGGCTTTTGTATGCGTATCGGGATAGGGGTCGTTTCACCGCTCGGGGGCTGACGCGGAGGCGGCGGGCGGGCATGAGGTGG
>NZ_JBHWGP010000010.1:0-232282 GCF_042733155.1 Streptomyces sp. NPDC059740
GGACGGTCCACCCGTCCGGCCGGCGTCGCGCTGTTCCGCCGGCGGTCGCGGCGGGCGTCTGCGCAGCAGGGGCGGGGCCCACCCCCGGCTGCGCCCTCAGTCCGCCCGCAGGCCCCGCACCACCAGGTCCCGCACCGCGGCGAACTCCGCTTCGACGCCGGGGCCGGTCCACTCGCCGGCGTGGGCCGGGTCGTGGAAGCGGGCGGTGGCGTCGAAGACGGCCCGTGCGCTCACGGCGGGATCGTCGGTGACGAAGACCCCCTCGGCCACGCCCGCAGCCACGATCTGCGCCAGCTGCCCGACGAGGTCGGTGATGTGCTGTTCCACCACCTTCGTCCCGTCGATCAACTCCGAATAGGTCGCGAACAGTTCGGGGTCGGCGCAGGCCTTCTCCCGCTTGGCCGTGAACAGGGCGGCCAGCCACCGCCGCAGCCGGTCCTCGGCGGGCTCCCGGGCCGCCGCGATCTCGGCCAGCCCACGGCCGGCACGGTCCAGCCACCGTCCGGTCACCGCCTCCCGCAGCTCCGCCTTGGTGCGGAAGTGGCGGTAGACGGTGCCGTGGCTGACGCCCAGCGCCCGGGCGACGTCGACGACGGTGGCCTTGGCCGGCCCGTGGCGGCGCAGCACCTCCTCGGTGGCCTGGAGGATGCGTTCGGGCGTCAGCGGCTCGGCGGGCATGGACGAGGCCTTTCGGGTCGGCGGCGGCGGGGGCTGTCCCGGCACGGCTCCCGAGGGCCCGGCGCGTTCCGGCGGGACCGCCGGGAGCGCCGGGCCGAGGGGCGTGGCCAGAAGGACGGTACCCGCACCGGACGAGGCGCCGACCGGACGGGACCCTCGGCGGTGCCGGGCGCGGACGGCTACGGCTGCCGACCGGGCGGAGGCCGGCCCGTGCGGTCCCGCCCCCGCCGCGGCCCCGTCACCGCGGCGCGCGGGCGGCAGCCCTCACCGCTCGCTGTCCAGGTGCACCATCTGCTCGGCCGGGTAGCGGTCGCCCCTGGCGGCGCCCGGCGGCACGGCCCGCTCGATCGCGGCGAGGTCCTCGGCGTCCAGGGTGACCTCCAGTGCGCCCAGGGCCTCGGTCAGGCGCTCGCGGGTGCGTGCGCCCACCAGCGGGACGATGTCCTCACCGCGGGAGAGGACCCAGGCGATGGCGGTCTGCGCCACCGAGACGCCCTTCCGCTCGGCGATCTTGCGCAGCTCGTCCACCAGGCCGAGGTTGTGGTCGAGGTTCTCCTCCTGGAAGCGCGGGCTCACGGAGCGGAAGTCGCCCCGTGCCGGGCGGCGCTCCCGCGACCAGTGGCCGCTGATCAGGCCGCGCGAGAGCACGCCGTAGGCGGTGATGCCGATGCCCAGCTCGCGCGCGGTCGGCAGGATGGCGTCCTCGATGCCGCGGGAGATCAGCGAGTACTCGATCTGCAGGTCGCAGATGGGGGCCGTGGCGGCGGCCCGGCGCAGCGTCTGCGCGCCCGCCTCGGACAGGCCGATGTGCCGGACGTGACCCTGCTCGACGAGTTCGGCGATGGCGCCGACCGTCTCCTCGATGGGCACGTCGGGGTCGACGCGGGCGATGCGGTAGACGTCGACGTGGTCCGTGCCCAGCCGCTGGAGCGAGTACGCCAGGAAGTTGCGGACCGCTGCGGGGCGGCCGTCGTAGCCGTGGAAACGTCCCTCGACGTCCCGTAGCGCGCCGAACTTCACGCTGATGAGGGCCTTCTCGCGGAGGGCGGCGGGGGCGGTGCGCAGGGCCTCACCGATGAGTATCTCGTTGTGGCCCATGCCGTAGAAGTCGCCGGTGTCCAGCAGGGTGACCCCGGCGTCCAGCGCGGCGTGGATGGTGGCGATCGACTCGCTGCGGTCCGTCTCGCCGTACAGGGCGGACATGCCCATGCAGCCGAGGCCGAGGGCGGAGGTGCGCGGGCCGGTGGCGCCGAGGGGGCGGGTGAACATGCGGGGACTCCTTGCCTGGGGAGGGTGGTGCCGCGGCGGCGTCGCCCGCCGGACACCGGGTATCCTCAGCATGGCATGACTGATGACAGAATTCCATATCTGTCATTCGCTGTCCGTGGCCCGGGGCGGGGTTGACGCCCCGCTAGCGGTACTGCGCCCAGCGCTCCGGGTCGACCTCCAGAACGGCCCGGTCCCAGTCACCGCACTCCGCAGCCGCCTCGTAGGTGTCGCCCAGGAAGTCCAGCAGCACGCGGTCCGGGTCCGCCGCCGCGCGCACCACTTCGTAGGGCAGCAGGAACTGGCCGGCGGAGGCGCTGTAGGACGCGCCGTCCGGGCGGACGGGCCGCTCGGCGAACCCGGCGGGCTCCGGGTAGGCGTAGGAGTAGAACGCACCCTCCTCGCCGCCGCCGGGCCAGAAGCCGCAACTGCTCAGCTCCCGGGAGTAGCCCTCGACCATCACCCAGTCACCGCAGTGCGGGGCCCCGCCGGGGTGCGCCGGCGCGCGGCGCCCGGAGAACCGGGTGCAGGCCAGGTCCATCGCCCCCCAGAAGAAGTGGACCGGGGAGACCTTGCCGGCGAACCGCGCCCGGAACCGTCCCAGCACCCGGTCGGCCTGCACGAGCTGACGCCAGAACAGGTGCGCCGCCTCGGGGTCGTAGGTGTGGTGGCGGTGGTCCTCGGCGAACGGGAGGGCGGGCTCCACCTCGTTGGGGTGCCCCTGGATGTGCGTGGGGACGCCGAGTTCGTCCAGCGCCCGCAGCACACCCGCGTGGAACTCGGCCACCGCGACCGGCTCCAGCGGCAGCAGCCGCACCCCGCCGGCGCTCGTCCGGATCCGCAGCACGTGCTCGACGAAGTCGAACTCGATGTCGAACATCCCGCTGCCGCAGGGGATCGACGAGGTCGTCAGGCCCCGCGGGCTGACGTACAGCGTCACCTGCCACCAGTGGTTGAGCAGCGGCGCGTGGGCGAGCCGGACCTTGCCCACGATCTGCGCCCACATGTGCAGCGTCTCGCGGGTCTCCGTCCAGTCGGCCACCCGCAGGCGGGGCCAGGCACCGGAAGTCTCGACGGTCACGATGATCCACCTCCACGGGGACGGCACCCCCGAGACGAGGCCGGCCACGCCGCCACCGGGCGACGCGGTCCACCAGCCTCACCCTGCGCCCTGCCGGGCTCCCCGGCAACCGAAGCGCCGCCGGGACGGCCTCCGGAGTGCGGGCCGCCCCGCCGGCCGCCGTGACAGCCGCCGGAGGCCGGACGGCTCACACCAGCCTGCGCGGCAGCCGCCGGCTCATCGCGGTCGTCACCACGACCACCAGCAGCTGGGCGCCGAGCGCCGCCAGCAGCCCGCCGCGGATGCCGGCCGTCGGCTCCAGGGTCAGGAAGAGGGTGCCCAGCGTCGCCACCCCGAGCGCCATCGCGGCCTGCTGCGTGGTGACCATCACGCCACCGCCCGCACCGGCGAGGTCCGGCGGCAGCTCGCTCAGGACGACCCGCAGCAGCACCGGCAGCACGCACCCCTGCCCCAGGCCCAGGACCGCCATGGCGGCGGCCAGCCCCGGCACGGACACCTGCGGCCAGCCCGTCGCGGCCACCACGCCCAGCGACAGCAGCCCCAGGCCCTGCACCAGCGAGCCCGCGACCACCACCCGGCGCCCGAAGCGGGCCACCAGCCGGGGCCCGGCCAGCGAGGAGACGAAGAAAGTCACGCAGAGCGGCGCCAGCGCGAGCCCGGCCGCCAGCGGGCCGTACCGCAGCCCGTCCTGGAGGGCGACGGCGATGACGAACATGAAGCCGCCGAAACCCAGGCAGAACGGCACGATCATGCCGAGTCCGCTGCGGGCCGAGGCGATGCGCAGCAGCGAGGGCGGCACCAGCGCCGTCCGCCCGGCCCGCTCCACCCGGCGCTCGGCCGCCACGAAGGCCGCCGCGGCGAACGGGAACAGGGCCAGCATCACCAGCGACCACAGCGGCCACCCCGCGGCGCGCCCCTCGGTCAGCGGCAGCAGCAAGGTGACCAGCGCCGCCGCGAGCAGCACGGTCCCCGGGCCGTCCACCCGGCCGGCGCGCGGCGCCCGGCTCTCGGGCACCGTACGCAGCGCGAGCGGCACGGCCAGCGCGGCCACCGGCACGTTGACCAGGAACACCGCCCGCCAGCCGAGCCCGGCCACGTCCGCCGAGACCAGCACCCCGCCGAGCACCTGCCCGACCGCGCTGGAGACCCCGGCGGTGCCGCCGTACAGGCTCATGGCCCGGGCGCGCCGCGGCCCGGAGGTGGTGGCCTGGATGGTCGACAGCACCTGGGGCAGCATCAGCGCGGCCGCCGCGCCCTGGGCGACCCGCGCGACCACCAGCGCCGCCGCGTCGGGTGCGAGGCCGCAGGCCAGCGAGGTCAGGCCGAAGGCGGCCACCCCCCACAGGAACAGCCGGCGGCGCCCGGCGAGGTCGCCGAGCCGGCCGCCCAGGACCAGCAGCACGGCGTAGGCGACGCCGTAGCCGGCCACCACCATCTCCAGCATCGCCGGGCCGGCGGCCAGGTCGCGGTCGATGGTCGGCAGGGCGACGTTGACGATGAAGAAGTCGACCAGCGGGAGCGCCGCGCCCAGCAGCACGGTGAACAGCCCCAGCGGGCTCAGGACGCCGCCGGTCGTGACGGGACCGGGCGGGGGAGCGGCGGGACCGGGCAGGGGAGCGGCGGGGCCGTTGAGGGACGGAGGGGAGGTGTGTGCGGTGCGGGCAGGCCGCACCCGGGTGGTCTCGGTGTCGTTCACGTCGTCGAGCATCGGCGACCCCGCAGGGGGGTACCAGAGTGTGCTGATCCTGGTACCGAGGGCACCACGGTGAGACGAGGGGCCGCCCCCGGCGTCCCCCCGGGGGCGGGAAACCTCCCGGGCGCGGACGAACCGTACGCCACCAGGTGCGACGGGACCGCCCGGGTGCCCGGGCCCCCGGCCGTCCCGCCGAACGGCCGCCAGGGGGGTACTGCACCGCCCTCATCCTGGTGGTGATGCCACCTGGCACAGGTATCGACCGACCCGGCATCCTTGGCGCATGACCCTTTCCGTAGCGGAGAACGCAGGCAGTGTCCGACGGCAGGAACTCGCCGCGTTCCTGCGCAGCCGTCGCGAACGCGTCTCGCCGGAACAGGTCGGCCTGGCGCCGGGCAGCCGCCGCCGCACCCCGGGGCTGCGGCGGGAGGAGGTGGCGCAGCTCGCCGCGGTGGGCGTCACCTGGTACACGTGGCTGGAGCAGGCCCGGAACATCAACGTCTCCGCGCAGGTGCTGGACGCCGTCGCACGGGCGCTGCGGCTGGACCGGGCGGAGCGCACCCACCTCTTCGCGCTGGCCGGTCAGACCGACCCGGAGCCGGGCCGGGAGTGCCCGGGGGTGTCCGAGCCGGTGCTGGCGATGCTGCGCCAACTCGAACCCTTCCCGGCCTGCGTGCAGAACGGCCGGTTCGACGTCCTCGCCTACAACAGCACCTTCGGCCGGCTCATGTGCGACATGGACGCCCTGGCCCCCGAGGACCGCAACTGCATGTGGCTGGCGTTCACCCACCCCGGCTACCGGGCGTCGGTCGTCGACCTTGAGGAGACCGTCGCGCTGATGGCGGCGAAACTCCGGGCCGCCATGGCGGGCCACGTGGCCGAACCCACCTGGAAGGCGCTGGTGCGGCGGCTCTCGGACGCCTCGCCGGAGTTCCGCGAGGTCTGGGCGCGCCAGGAGGTCGTCCGCCCGACCCTCGGCACCCGGCTCTACCGGCAGGAGCAGGTCGGACTGCTGCGGCTGTTCTGCACCCACCTGTGGACCGGGCCGAGTGACGGTCCGCGCCTGCTGGCCTACACCCCCGCCGACGAGGAGACCCGGGTCCGGCTGGAGCGCCTCCAGGAGCTGGTCCGGGCGGACGCGCAGCGGGCCGCACCGGGAACCGGAGCCGTCGCGGCCTGACCGGGACCACCGGGGCGGGCCGTCGCGGTGGTCCCGGTCAGGCGGGCGGCCCGCTCCTCAGGCCCCCGCGCTCGCCGACTGCTGGTTGCGCACGTCGGCCGCGTCGTCGAGGAGGGCGGCCGTGTGGCGGGCCGTGCCCTGCGCCCAGCGGCCCGTCGTCACCGCGCCGAGGAGCAGCACCGCCGCACCGCAGCCGGTGATGATCCACCACGCCGGGCGGCCGGCGGCCGTGAACGAGTCGACGCCTCCGTTCACACCGCCCGCCAGCACCGCGCCGATCACCGCGACGCCGAGCGAGGAGCCGACCTGGCGGCTGGTCGAGGCGACCGCGGCGGCCACCCCCGCCTGGCTGCGCGGCATGCCCGAGACCGCGGTGTTGGTGATGGGTGCGTTGACCAGTCCGAAGCCGATGCCGAAGAGCACGTAGCCGGTGAAGAGCAGGGCGTTGGTGCTCTCGGCGGAGAAGCCCGCGAACAGCACGCCCGAGGCCACGATGAACACCCCCGCCGCCAGCAGGGAGGGCCGGGGCCCGCGGGTGCCGACCAGCCGGCCCGACAGCGGGGCGAAGACCAGCGTCATCACCGCCATCGGCAGCATGTACACCCCGGCCTCCAGCGCCGACATCCCGCGGACGTTCTGGAGGTAGAGGGTGTTGACGAAGAGGAAGCCGCCCAGCGATGCGAAACCGCACACGGCGATGACGGTGGCGCCGGAGAACGGGGCGCTGTGGAAGAAGCGGACGTCGATCAACGGCTCGGTCCGGCGCCGCTCGTAGGCCAGCAGCCCCAGCAGCGAGGCGACGGCCACCACCGTGCACCCGACGGTCAGCGGCGAGCCCCAGCCGGCCGCCGGCGACTCGATGATCCCGTAGGTCAGCGAGCCGAGCAGGGTGATCACCAGGAGCTGGCCGACCGGGTCGACCCGGCGGGCCCGCGGCGCCTTGGACTCGGGGACGAACAGGAAGGTCAGGACGAGGGCGGCGAGGCCGATGGGCAGGTTGAGCCAGAAGATCGACCGCCACCCCACGGTCTCCACCAGCAGTCCGCCGATGATGGGCCCCGCGGCCATGCTGACGCCCACGACACCGCCCCACACGCCGATGGCCCGGGCCCGCTCGCGCGGCTCGGTGAAGGTGTTGGTGATGATCGACATGGCCACCGGGTTCAGCATCGATCCGCCGATCGCCTGCACCATGCGGAAGACCACCAGCCACTCCAGGCTGGGGGCGAGGCTGCACAGCCCCGAGCCGAGGGTGAAGACGACCAGACCGGTCTGGAAGACGCGCCGCCGGCCGAGGCGGTCGGCGGTGGAGCCGGCCAGCATCAGCAGCGCGGCCAGCACGATGGTGTAGGCGTCGATGGTCCACTGCAGGCCCGACACCGAGGCGTGCAGGTCCTTCTGGAGGGTGGGGAGGGCGACGTTGAGGATCGTGTTGTCGAGGCTGACGATCAGCAGGCTCATGCAGCAGATCGCCAGGACGAGCAGGCGCCGCCGGTGGCTGAGCTCGGGCATGGTTGAACGGTACAACGATGCGGCGCCGCCTCCGGCCGACGGGAGCCCTCTTCGGGCCGTCGGGAGGCGCCCGCGCGGTGGCGGGGCGGGCCCCGTGCGCAGGGGCTGCCGGGCGGCGGGCGCGCCCCGTCCGTGATGCGCGACAATGGGAGGTCGAGCCCCGCAGCCGCCGCCCCGAAGGATTCCCGATGCCCCTCCTCCAGATCGGCCCGCACGCCGTGCAGCCCCCGGTGGTGCTCGCCCCCATGGCGGGCATCACCAACGCGCCGTTCCGGACCCTGTGCCGGGAGTTCAGCGGCGGCCGGGGCCTGTTCGTCAGCGAGATGATCACCACTCGGGCGCTGGTCGAGCGGAACGAGAAGACCATGCAGCTCGTGCACTTCGACGCGAGCGAGAAGCCGCGGTCCATCCAGCTCTACGGGGTGGATCCGGCCACCGTCGGCAAGGCCGTCCGCATGATCGCCGAGGAGGACCTCGCCGACCACATCGACCTCAACTTCGGCTGCCCCGTCCCGAAGGTCACGCGCAAGGGCGGCGGCTCGGCCCTGCCCTACAAGCGGCCGCTGCTGCGGGCGATCCTGCGGGAGGCGGTGGCCGGCGCGGGCGACCTGCCGGTGACGATGAAGATGCGCAAGGGCATCGACGACGACCACCTCACCTGCCTGGACGCCGGCCGTATCGCCGTCGAGGAGGGCGTCACCGCGATCGCGCTGCACGGCCGTACCGCCGCGCAGCACTACAGCGGCACCGCCGACTGGGACGCCATCGCACGGCTCAAGGAGCACGTGCCCGAGATCCCGGTGCTCGGCAACGGCGACATCTGGTCGGCCGACGACGCCGTCCGCATGATGCGGTACACCGGCTGCGACGGCGTCGTGGTGGGACGCGGCTGCCTGGGGCGGCCCTGGCTCTTCGGCGACCTGGTCGCGGCCTTCGACGAGGACGGCAACCCGCGGGAGCCGGGCACCGGCGAGGGCTACGCGCAGCCGACGCTGCGCGAGGTGGCCGACGTCATGGTGCGCCACGCCCGGCTGCTCGGCGAGTGGCTGGGGGACGAGCAGCGCGGCGTGATCGACTTCCGCAAGCACGTCGCCTGGTACACCAAGGGCTTCTCGGTCGGCTCCGAGGCGCGGCGGCGGCTCGCGGTGACCTCGTCCCTGGAGGAGCTGCGCACGCTCCTGGACGATCTGGAGCTGGACCAGCCGTGGCCCGCGGGCGCCGACGGCCCACGCGGCCGCACATCTGGCCGAAACCGAGTGGTCCTTCCCGACGGTTGGCTGGACGACCCGCAGGACTGCTCGCTGGTCGACGCGGACGCCGAGTCGGACACCTCCGGCGGCTGACACGCCGCTCACCTGAGCACTCGCCGCTTCTTCGGACCGCTCCCGGGCCCGCTTCCCCCGCACCGCCAGGTGCCGGGAAGCGGGCCCGCGGCGTGTGCGGGGGCGGCGAACCGCGTGCTGCGGGGGCGTGATTCTCGCCACTTCTGATAGGTGATTCGCTCAGATGAGCGCACCAGATGGGCTTCCACTTCCCTTACCTGTGGCACTGCGTGCCAGGGGTGGCGTGTTCACGTGATCAACGGTGTGAGGTGTCCATGGCCGGGCCCGCCGCCTCCCTACCCCCTCCGGTCGGCCCCCGCCCCACCCTCGCGTTCGACTTGTGAAGGAGTGGCGACGTGGTGGCGCACTTTCGATCCGGTGGTCCAGGCGCGGTTACAGGCGCATGTCGACCAAGTGGACGTACCGACAAGCCTTCGATCTGGGTATGTTCCTCGCCGTCAGGGCAGTCACCTCCGCTGGTGCGAGCGGGGGAACCCGAACGAGGAGTCCGTCCCGTGTCGGAACCGCAGGACCAGCAGGCCACCCCGGACGCCGGGGACGAGCAGCACGCCACGACCGCTACCCCCGCTCCGGAACCCTCCCAGGAGACGAAGTACGTCTACGACTTCACCGAGGGCAACAGGGACCTCAAGGGTCTCCTCGGCGGCAAGGGCGCCAACCTCGCCGAGATGACCCGGCTCGGTCTCCCCGTCCCGCCGGGCTTCACGATCACCACCGACGCCTGCCGGACCTACCTCGCCACCGGGCGCGAACCCGAGGCACTGCGTGCCGAGGTGTCGGCCCATCTCGCGGCGCTGGAAAAGCAGATGGGCAAGGAACTCGGCCAGGCAGACGACCCGCTGCTGGTGTCCGTACGCTCCGGGGCCAAGTTCTCCATGCCCGGCATGATGGACACCGTCCTCAACGTCGGCCTCTCCGACACCTCCGTCGAAGGGCTGGCAGCGCAGGCCGGCGACGAGCGGTTCGCCTGGGACTCCTACCGCCGCCTCATCCAGATGTTCGGCCAGACCGTGCTCGGGGTGGACGGTGAACTCTTCGCCACCGCGCTGGAGAAGGCCAAGGAGGCCAAGGGCGTCCGCGTCGACGTCGAGCTCCAGGCCGAGGACCTGCGGTCGCTGGTCGAGGAGTTCAAGGGCATCGTCGCCAAGGAGACCGGCCGCGACTTCCCGCAGGACCCGCGCGAACAGCTCGACCTCGCCGTCCACGCGGTCTTCGACTCCTGGAACGGCGAACGCGCCGCGCTCTACCGGCGGCAGGAGCGCATCCCCGCCGACCTCGGCACCGCCGTCAACATCGTGGCCATGGTCTTCGGCAACCTGGGCCCCGACTCCGGCACCGGCGTCGCCTTCACCCGCGACCCCGCCAGCGGCCAACAGGGCGTCTACGGCGACTACCTGCAGAACGCACAGGGCGAGGACGTCGTCGCGGGCATCCGCAACACCGTGCCGCTGGCCGAGCTGGAGAGCCTGGACAAGGCCTCCTACGACGAGCTGATGCGCATCATGGAGATCCTGGAGAACCACTACCAGGACCTGTGCGACATCGAGTTCACCATCGAGCGCGGCAAGCTGTGGATGCTCCAGACCCGCGTCGGCAAGCGCACCGCCGGAGCCGCCTTCCGCATCGCCACCCAACTCGTCGACCAGGGCCTCATCGACGAGGCGGAGGCACTGCGCCGGGTCCGGGGCGCCCAGCTCGCCCAGCTGATGTTCCCCCGCTTCGACGACTCCGCCCGCGGCACCGGCAGCGCCCGCCGCGTCGGCCGCGGCATCGCGGCCTCCCCCGGTGCGGCCGTCGGCAAGGCCGTCTTCGACTCCTACACCGCCGTCAAGTGGTCCCGTTCGGGCGAGAAGGTCATCCTCATCCGCCGCGAGACCAACCCCGACGACCTCAACGGCATGATCGCCGCACAGGGCATCCTCACCAGCCGCGGCGGGAAGACCTCGCACGCCGCCGTCGTCGCCCGCGGCATGGGC
This sequence comes from Streptomyces sp. NPDC059740, assembly GCF_042733155.1. NCBI lineage: Bacteria > Bacillati > Actinomycetota > Actinomycetes > Kitasatosporales > Streptomycetaceae > Streptomyces > Streptomyces sp. NPDC059740. Next base: position 10,730 of record NZ_JBHWGP010000010.1, read on the forward strand.
AAGACCTGCGTGTGCGGCGCGGAGGAGCTGGAGGTCGACACCAAGCGGCGTTGCCTGAGTGCCCCCGGCGGAGTGGTCGTCGAGGAGGGCGACACGATCTCCATCGACGGCTCCACCGGCAACGTCTACCTCGGCGAGGTACCCGTCGTCCCCTCCCCGGTGGTGGAGTACTTCGAGGGCCGCATGCACGCCGGTGCCGACGACGCCGACGACCTGGTCAGGTCCGTGCACCGGATCATGGCCTACGCCGACCGGATGCGCCGGCTGCGGGTCCGCGCCAACGCCGACACCGCCGAGGACGCCGCGCGGGCCCGGCGGTTCGGGGCGCAGGGCATCGGGCTGTGCCGCACCGAGCACATGTTCCTCGGTGAGCGCCGCGAGATGGTCGAACACCTCATCCTGGCCGACACCGACGCCGAGCGGGACACCGCGCTGGAACAGCTCCTTCCGCTGCAACAGGCAGACTTCCAGGCCCTGTTCGAGGCCATGGACGGGCTGCCGGTGACCGTGCGGCTGCTGGACCCGCCGCTGCACGAGTTCCTGCCCGACATCACCGAGCTCTCCGTCCGGGTGGCGCTCGCCGAGTCGCGGCGCGACGCCAACGAGAACGACCTGCGGCTGCTCCAGGCCGTCCACCGGCTGCACGAGCAGAACCCGATGCTGGGCCTGCGCGGCGTCCGCCTCGGGCTGGTCATCCCGGGCCTGTTCGCCATGCAGGTGCGGGCCATCGCCGAGGCCGCCGCGGCCCGTCTGGCCGCCGGCGGCGACCCCCGCGCCGAGATCATGATCCCGCTGGTGGGGACGGTGCAGGAACTGGAGATCGTCCGCGAGGAGGCCGAGGAGGTCATCGCCGAGGTCGCCAAGGCGCACGACGTGGAGCTGGACATCGCCCTCGGCACGATGATCGAGCTGCCCCGCGCGGCCCTGACGGCCGACCAGATCGCCGAGTCCGCCGACTTCTTCTCCTTCGGCACCAACGACCTGACCCAGACGGTGTGGGGCTTCTCCCGCGACGACGTGGAGGCCAGCTTCTTCACCGCCTACCTGGAGAAGGGCATCTTCGGGGTCAGCCCCTTCGAGACGATCGACGCGGACGGCGTCGGCCGGCTGGTGCGCGACGCGGCAGCTGCGGGCCGCCGCACCCGCCCCGACCTCAAGCTCGGCGTCTGCGGCGAGCACGGCGGCGACCCGGAGTCCGTCCACTTCTTCCACAAGGCGGGCCTGGACTACGTCTCCTGCTCGCCGTTCCGCATCCCGGTGGCCCGCCTGGAGGCCGGGCGGGCGGCAGCGGAGGGCAGGCGCGAGAGTTCCTGAGCCAACGGGCGGCCGTCGGGTAAGACGGCCGCCCCGACCGACCGGAGCGGCCGGGCAACCCCGACCCTCAGCCCGGCCTGCTCCGGCCGAGGGCGGCACCTTTGTGCGGAGGTGCCGCCCTCACCCTTTCCCGTCCCGCGCGCGGCGTCCCGCGCCCGCGGCGGCGTCACCGCTCGGAGCGCCGAGGGGTGACCGCCCGGTGCCCGGAGGCCGGCGGCCTCGGCGCCCGGGCCGGCCGCTCAGAACGGCCGGTCGCCGGCGATCGCGACGCGCTCGGCGACCCGCCGGTGCGTGCCGTAGTCGTTGACGGCGTAGTGCTGGGTGGCCCGGTTGTCCCAGAACGCCACGTCACCCGCCTGCCAGCGGAACCGCACCTGGAACTCGGGGACGTGCGCCTGCTGGAACAGCAGCCGCAGCAACCGGTCGCTCTCCTGCTGCTCCAGGCCCTTGATCCGGGTGGTGAAAGAGGTGTTGACGAAGAGCGTCTTCCGGCCGGTCTCCGGGTGGCGGCGCACCACCGGGTGCTCCACGGGCGGGAACTCCTCCTGGTGCGGGGCGAGCCGCTCGGGCGAGTAGAACCGCGCGAAGCCCGGCAGGAAGTCGTGGACGGCGACGGCGTCGTCGATGCGGGAGCGCACCTCGGGCGGCAGGTTGTCGTAGGCGGCGGCCATGTCCGCCCACATGGTGTCCCCGCCGAACGGCGGCACCTCGCGGAGCTGGAGCACCGCCCCCATGGCCGGGCGCTCCCGGAAGGTGACGTCGGTGTGCCAGACGTTCTCGAAGGTCGGCGTGGTCCCGGCGGCCTTGTCGAACCGCACCACGTCCTCGTCGTCACCCCTGGCCAGCAGCGGGTTGGTCTCCAACTCGCCCCAGTTGAGGGCGAAGTCACGCTGCGCGCGGGAGGTCAGGTGCTGGCCGCGGAAGAAGAGCACCTTCCACTCCAGCAGCGCCCGGTTCAGCTCCTCGCGCAGCGGCTCCTCCAGCGGACGCGAGAGGTCCAGGCCACGGATCTCGGCACCTATGGTCCGGCCCTGCGGGACCACCTCGAACCGCTCGTAGGGCCGCTCCTCGACGCCCTCGGGCAGCCGGCGCAGCACCCGGGCGCCCTCGTACATGCCGTCCGCGGGGATGCGGTGGTCACGCAGCAGCGGGGCGGCGGGGGCGGGGACCGGTGCGGTGACGGGTGCGGTGGCGGTGGTGAGCGTCAACGTTTCCTCCTGTACGTGGACGGCCGGTGCGGGCTACTGCCGATACCGGCGGTGTGACGGTGAGTGACGGTGGGGGGTGCGGGAGGCTGTCGGCCGGGGTCGTCGGGAGGCGGTACCGGTGACGGCCGGAGCGGGCCGGAGCGGTGCCGGCCGTAGTGGTACTCAGCAGCGCTCGGGCGGGGGTGTCACGGGTGACCGGCCGACGGGGGCGTGCGGCGCGTACGGGACGCGCGGCGCGCTACCGGGTCAGCAACAGCAGTGAAGTGCCGGGGGAGAACCCACCCGGCCGCGGCGACGCAGGAAGCTCATGCCGCGGGGAGCGCACACGCCGTGGCAGCCGCTGACGAGCGGCTGTGCCTCACGGGAAGTCGAGTACGCGGTCATGGCGGGCACCCTAGCATCCCCCGCCGGGGACTGTCTCCGGTGCGGACCACATCGTGGGACCGCAGGTCGCGCGGCCCGAGCCGGGGCGCCCCGTCAGCGGGTACCGGCCCACAGCGTCCAGTGGTCGCTCTCGTGCACGGGGCCCGCGGGGAGGCGCGCCACGACGTGGTCGGCGAGCGCGGCGAGCTGTGCGTCGTCCAGCTCGTGCAGCAGGGACCGGCCGGTGCGGGCCAGCAGGTCCGCGCGCACCTCCTCCCGGTCGGCGTAGGTCCGGCGCACCTCGGTCAGCGGCCGGGCGGAGACCGCGTGGAACCCGGCGGCCCGCAACGCCGCGGTCACCGCCCGGGACGAGGGCCGGCGGGCGCGCTCGACCTCCAGCAGTTCGGGGAACCGCTCGAAGAACCAGCCGCGCAGGTGCGTGGCCGAGCCCGGTCGGCGTACGTCGTCCGGGGTGCGGTCCTGGACGAGCAGCCGGCCGCCGGGCGCCAGGAGGCGGTAGGCCTCCTGGTAGCAGGCCCGCGGGTCGCCGAGGTGGTGGACGAGGGCCCGCGCGAACACGATGTCGGCGCGGCCGTCGGGAAGGCCGGTGGCCTGCGCGTCGCCCTGCCGGAAGGTGAGCCCCGGACGCGGCCCGCAGTGCTCGCGGGCCGCGTCGACCATGACGGCGGAGAAGTCGACGCCGACGACCTCTGAGGCGCCGAGGTCGAGCCACGCCCCGCTGTACACACCGCCGCCGCAACCGAGGTCGACCACCCGGGCGCCGCGGGGCACGGCGACTGCACGGACCGCCCGCGCCCAGTCCTCACCCGCCCGGTGCCGGGTGTAGGTGAGGCGGTTGGCGGCGTCGTGGAAGTCGATGGGCACCTGGTCCTGCCTTCCGGGGTGTCGCGGACGGTGGCGAATCGGCCGGAGCGGGCAGTCACCTCCCCCCCGGGCGGCGCTGCGGGCCACGGCCTACCGGGCCGTCTCCGACCAGGTGACCGGCAGCTCGTGGACACCGTAGATGTTCATGTCGGTCCGGAGCCGCACCTCGGCGGCGGGAACGGCGAGTTCGAGGGTCGGGAAGCGGCGCAGCAGTCCCTCGAAACCTGCGCGCATCTCGATGCGGGCCAGTTGCTGCCCGAGGCACTGGTGGACGCCGTGGCCGAAGGAGAGGTGACCGCGGGCCGCGCGGCGGACGTCCAGGGTGTCGGGGTCCTCGAAGCGCGCGGGGTCGCGGTTGGCGGCCAGCAGCGAGACGACGACGGTCGACCCCTCGGCGATCGTCTCACCGCAGAGTTCGATGTCCTCGGTGGCGTAGCGGTAGAAGATGTCGGCGACGGACAGGTACCGCAGGAGTTCCTCGACGGCACCGGGCAGCAGGGCGGGGTCGGCGCGGAGGGCGGCCGCCTGGTCGGGGTGTTCCAGGAGCGCGAAGGCGCCCAGGGACAGCATGTTGGCGGTGGTCTCGTGGCCTGCGAGCAGCAGCAGGAAGGCCATGCCGGTCAGTTCCTCGGCGGTGAGGTCCTCCTGGCGGGCCAGGTCGGACAGGATGTCCTCGCCGGGAGCGGCGCGCTTGCCGGCGACCAGTTCGGCGAGGTACGTGGTCAGCGCGCCGTAGGCGGCCATCTTCTCCTCGAACGGCTGGTCCTTGACCATGAACTTGGCGGAGTTGGCCTGGAAGCCCGCCCGGTCCGCGTAGGGGACGCCGAGCAGTTCGCAGATCACCAGCGAGGGCACCGGCAGCGCGAACTCCCGGACCAGGTCGACCGGCGGTGTGAGGCGCGCCAGCTCCGCCAGCTGCCGCTCGGTGATCTCCCCGATGTGCTCCTCGAGCTGCTTCATGCGTCTGACGGTGAAGGCGCCGGTGAGTCTGCGTCGCAGCCGGGTGTGGTCCGGCGGGTCCATGGTGATGAACACGCCCGGTATCTGCGGGGAGGGCTCGGTGGGGTAGGGCATGCCGGGGACCTCGTACGGCACGCGGAGGATGCCGATGTCATGGCGGGAGCTGAACCGTGCGTCGGCCATGAGCCGGCGGACCGCCTCGTAGCCGGTGACCAGCCACCCCTGGTGGCCGTCGGGGAAGATCATGGGGCTGACCGGGCGGGCCTCGCGCAGGCGGGTGATCCGGCTGGGCGGGTCGAAGGGACCCGCGTCGCGCTCCATGGGGAGACCGTGCGGGACGGAGACGGACTCGCTCATCGGGACTTCCTCTCGTGGCGGTCGCCGCGACCGCAGTCGTCGGCGCACCTGGCGGGTGACGGACACGGTTCCGGGACCGGTCGTGCCGCAGACTCGGTCGCATCATGGCCTGTTCCGGCCGGTCGCGTCCGGGCAATGACCGAACGCGTCTGCGGAGGAGGCCGGTTGCCGGCGCGGGCCTCCCTCAGTCGTCGATGCCGCTGCGCTCCACGCCCGCCACGATGTGCCGCTGGAAGAGCAGGAAGACCAGCAGCAGCGGGGCCACCGACACCGCCGCCGCGACGAACAGCTCGTGCAGGTTGACGGACTGCGCGGTGGTGAACGTGGAGAGCGCCACCTGCACCGTCCACGCCTGCTGGTCCTGTCCGATGACCAGCGGCCACAGGAAGGAGTTCCACGCCCCCACGAACACGATCGTGGCGACCGCCGCGAACACCGGGCGTGCGTTGGGCACCACCACCCGCCAGTACGTCCGCCAGTAGCCCAGCCCGTCGACCCGGGCCGCGTCCTCCAGCTCCTGCGGGAAGCCCAGGAAGTACTGGCGGAAGACGAAGCAGGCGAAGGCGCTGAACAGCGTCGGGATGATCATGCCGCGCAGCGTCGAGATCCAGCCGAGCGAGGAGACCAGCACGAAGCTCGGCACGAAGGTGACGGCTGCCGGGACCATGAGCGTGCCGAGGATGGCGTAGAAGACGGCGTTCGCGTGGCGGTAGGGGATGCGGGCCAGGCCGTAGCCGGCGAGCGAGGCCAGCAGCAGTGTGCCGAGGGTGGTGGCGACGGCGATGACCGCGGAGTTCAGCAGCGCCCGGCCCATCGGCAGGTTCGGGTCGTCGAAGAGTTCCGTCAGGTTCTCCCACCGCAGGTGGCTGGGGAAGAACGTCCAGTCGGCGCCGGTGATCTCGGCCTCGCTCGCCAGACCGTTGCGGACCAGGAGGTAGAAGGGCACCAGGAAGAGCAGCGCCAGCGCGCACAGCAGCGCCAGGCGCAGCGCGCGCCCCGCGCGGACCGCGGCGTCGTGCGTCACCGGCCGCGGCCTGCGGGCCGGGCCGCCCTGGCGGGGCCGCGGCACCCGACGCCCGGACGCGTTCTCGGCGCCGGCCCGCCACCGGGACGTGGTGCGGGTCCCCGTCACAGCGTGTCCTCCTTCCGGCCGAGGCGGAAGACCCGGGCCTGTACGACGGTCGCCACCGCGATGATCAGCGCCAGGACGACGGCGCCGGCGCTGCCCAGCCCCAGGTTCTGCTCGCTGCCCAGCGCCAGGTAGTACAGGTACACCAGTGGCGGCCGGGCGTAGGGCGGGTAGCCGCGGGCGTCGCTGAGCAGGTTGTAGAACTCGTCGAAGGCCTGGAAGGCGCCGATGACCAGCAGCAGCACCACCGCGACGGAGGTGGCGCGCAGCGCGGGGAAGGTGATGTGCCGGAAGGTCTGCCAGCCGGGGCGGGCGCCGTCGACGGCCGCGGCCTCGTACAGGCGGGGCGAGATGCGCTGCAGCCCGGCCAGGAAGAGGATCATGTAGAAACCGGCCTGGAGCCACAGCCGCAGCGTGACCAGCACCAGCCAGTACCAGGGCGGGTCGGTGGTCGCCAGCCACGCCACGTCGTCCCCGCCGAACAGGCCGAGGACGGTGTTGGCCAGGCCGAACCGCACCCCGTTGAAGATCGACAGCTTCCACACCAGCGAGGCCACGACGTAGCTGCACGCGGTCGGCAGGAAGAACACCGACCGGAAGAACGCCCGTGCGAACCGCACCCGGTTGACCATCAGCGCCAGCGCCAGGGACAGCGCGAAGGTCAGCGGCACGATGGCCAGGGTGAAGAGCGCGAAGGTGCCCAGCGCGCCGAGGAAGGCGGAGTCGCCCAGGATGGCGGCGTAGTTGCCGAGCCCCACGAAGTGCGTGGGCGTGACCGTGTTGTGGGCGTCGAAGAAGCTCAGGTAGACGCTCCACGCCAGCGGAACGTAGGTGAACAGGGCCAGCCCGGCCGCGAACGGCCCGACGAAGACCCAGAACCACAGTGCCCGGCGCTGCGAACCGGGAAGCGGACGTGCCATGGGTGCCTGCCGTCAGTGTGCGGGGGAGCGGCGGTGGACGCTGGTGCTCTTGGCGCCCGAGACGCGCCGCAGCTCCGCCTGGACCTTGCGCACCACCGTGCGGAGCTGGTCGTCGGGGTCGGCCCCGTCCTTGATGATGCGGCTGAGCGCGTCCTGGTAGGCGGTGCTGGACGCGGTGGTCCACAGCAGGGGCTCGGCATGGCCGTGGTCGGTGGCCATGCGCACCGCGTCGGCCGCCGCGCCCTCGCGCAGCTGCCCGGCCTTCTTCGCCAGCGAGAGCCGGGCCGGGATGTGGAATCCGTAGCGCAGCGCGAAGTCCTGCTGGTAGTCGGTGCGGTCCACCCACAGCCACTTGACGTAGTCGCGGGCCGCCTCCCGGTGCCTGCTGCGGGCGTTGACGGCCGCTCCGTACGCACCGACCGGCACCGCCGGCCTGCCGTGCGCACCGTCCGCGGGCCACGGCAGCACCCCGAAGTCGTCCCCGAGTGCCTTCTTCACCTGCGGCAGCGCCCACAGCCCGGACCACTGCATGGCGGTCAGGCCCTGCACGAGGGCGGCCGGGTCGGACCAGTCGGCGGGCGCGCCCAGCAGCAGGGAGCCGTCGGCGTACAGGCGGCGCACCTTGGCCAGCGCCCGGGCGGCGGCCGGGTCGTCGAACCCGACACCGCCGTCCTCGTCGACCAGCGAGAGACCGGCGGCGAACAGCGGTGTGCCGCCGAGGACGCCCGCGCCGCCGTCGTTGCCGAGGAAGAGGCCCTTGACCTTCTTCGCCTTCAGCTTGCCCGTCAGGGCGGCCGCCGCGTCGACCAGCGCGTCCAGGGTGGTGGGCGGTTTGACTCCGGCCTCGCGCAGCAGGCTCTTCCGGTAGAACAGCATCTGCATGTCGACGGTCTGCGGGATCGCCCAGACCTTGCCCTGCCAGGTCTTGGGCGCCAGCACGGCGGGGTTGAAGTCCTCGCGTGCGGCGGCGATCTGCTCGGTGAGGTCGACGACCTGGCCGCCGCGGATCTGGTCCAGCTTGGGCCCGTTGACCTCGAAGACGTCCGGCCCCGAGGAGGTCAGCAGGGCCGCGGCGGTCTGCCGGTCGTAGTCACCGGGACGCCACTGGACGGTGACGTGTGCCTGCCGGTAGGCCGCCGCGTACCGTCGCACGGCCGCCTCGGTGCCCGCCTCGCCGTACTGGTGGTACCAGTGGCTCAGCGTCGGTCCCGAAGCGCCGTCGCTGCGCCCGGTGTTGGATCCGCAGGCCGCCAGGGCACCGGCGGCGACCAGGCCGCCGCCGGCCGCCAGCAGTCGCCGCCGGGCCGGGCCGGGCTGCTCCACCGGGGCTGCGCCGGTGCCACCGGCCCGCCGTCCACCGTCGTCCGTCATCGGTCGCCCCCTGCTCCCGTCGATCTCCACGGGGATACTGTGCCGCAAGTCGCCGCCGGGCGCAGGACCTCCACCGATCCGCGGACGGCGGCCCTCGGTGGCGTCTGCCGGGACCGGCCGGTACGTCCGGCCCCGCCGGGCGGGTCAGGCGGTGTGGGGCGGCAGGAAGTCGTAGCGCACGCCGGTCAGTTCCTCGGAGGCCTCCCACAGCTTCCGGGCGGTGTCGTCGTTCAGCGTCCAGGAGGCGCGGAAGGAACGGGCGGGCGCCCCCCACATGCCGCCGCGCGGACCGACGAAGGAGTCCGGCCGCATGTTCGGCGCCGTCGCCGCGCACAGCGTGGGCAGCGCCCCGGACTCCGCGGACTGCGCGAACAGGCGGTTGCCCCACTGCACCACCCGCTCGGCCCCGGACCGGCCCTCCATCCTGACGCCCGCCGTCTGGAGGCCCGTGTCGGCGTAGCCCGGGTGGGCGGCGGCGGCCACCACGTCGGCGCCCACCTCGTCCAGGCGCCGTGCCAGTTCGTGCGTGAAGAGCAGGTTGGCGCTCTTGGAGCGGGCGTAGGCGACCCAGCGACGGTAGGAGCGTTCGCTGTTGAGGTCGTCCAGGCGGACGTCGGCCATGGCGTGGAAGCCGCTGGAGAGGGTCACCACGCGGGAGCCGGGCGTGGCCAGCAGCCGCGGCAGCAGCAACCCGGTCAGCGCGAAGTGCCCCAGGTGGTTGGTGCCGAACTGCATCTCGAAGCCGTCGGCGGTCCGCAGCCGAGGCAGCGCCATCACCCCCGCGTTGTTGACCAGGAGGTCCAGCCGCCCGCCGCCGAGGTCACCCAGCTCCCCGGCGAAGGCCCGGACGGAGGTGAGGTCGGCGAGGTCCAGCTCCCGCAGCTCCACCTCGGCGCCGGGCACCTCCCCGGTCAGCTGCTCCAGGGCGGCGCGGCCCCTGTCCGGGTTGCGGCAGGCCATCACCACCAGCGCCCCCCGGCGGGCCAGCTCCCGTGCCGTCACGTGCCCGAGACCGCCGTTGGCGCCGGTGACCACGGCCACCCGTCCGCTCAGGTCCGGCATGTGGCGGAGGTTCCAGCTCGTCACGTTACTGCGCTCCCTGCGTTCGCCGACGACGCTCACCCGGGTCCACGCCGGCTCCGGTGGAAGGCGGGGGCCGCCGCACCACCACCCTACGGGGCACGGGCCGGGGCGACCCGTGCCCCGGCCCGTACCCCCGCCCCGGCGCAGGCGGCCCGTCAGGCGCTCTGCTTCCGCGGCACCGCGTCACCGGCGGGCGCGTCGCCCCGGCCGTAGTGGTGCGTGGTGAACATGTACAGCAGGCCCGCCACCACGACCACACCGCCGCACAGCAGCACGATGTAGTTGTCGTACCAGGGGTCCTCGGGCGTGCGGGCCCAGGAGATGTTGATGATGGCGAAGATGCCGTAGGCCAGGGCCGCGGCGTTCACCAGCAGTCCCCAGCGGCCCAGCGTGAAGTCGCCGCTCGGCCGCCAGCCCTTCAGCCGGGCCCGCAGCGCGGCGAGCACCACCATCTGGAACGAGCCGTAGATCCCCAGGATCGCGAAGGACACGATCTTCGTCAGGGCGTCCGCGGAGATCAGCGAGCCGAAGGCGATGATGATCGGGATGACGGCCGCCACCAGCAGCGCGAACCCCGGCACCGCCCGTGCGTGGCTGAACCGCCGCAGCAGCCGGTGCCCGACGACCATCTCGTCGCGCGCGTAGGAGTAGATCAGCCGGCCGGCCGCCGCCTGGAGGCTGATGGTGCACGACAGGAAGGAGATGAGCACCACCGCCATCACCAGCCGGGCCCCCACCTCGCCCATCGCGTCGTAGAGCACCCCCACCACCGGGTCGGCGTTCTTCCCCGAGATCACCGCGTTGTAGTCCGTCACCGACAGCAGCAGCGACATGCAGGTGAACGTGGCCGCCGCGCCACCCACGTAGATCGTGCGCCGCATCGCCTTCGGGATGACCCGGCCCGGCCGCGCGACCTCCTCCGCGGTGTCCCCGCACGCCTCGAAGCCGTAGTACTGGTAGAAGCCGATGATCGCCGCCGCCAGGAACACCGGGGCGTAACTGCCGTTGCCCTGTGTGTGGTAGCTGTCGACGATGACGCCGATGCCGTGGTGGCGGTGGGTGGACAGCAGGTACACGCCGACCACGAGCGCGCCGATCAGCTCGGCGCTGAAGCCGATGATCGCGGCCCACGACAGCGCCTTCGTCCCCGCGTAGTTGATGAGGACGGCGACGCAGATGAGCACCACCGTGCACAGCACCGTCGTGTGCACCGTCGGTTTGAAGCCGAAGAGGATCGCGATGTACGGGCCGGCGCCGTAGGCCACCGAGGTGATGGTGACCAGCAGCGCCCACATGTAGACCCAGCCGGTCATCCACGCCCACCGCTTGCCCCACAGCCGCCGCGCCCACGGGTACACGCCGCCGGCGATGGGGTACTGGGCGACGATCTCGCCGAAGACCATCGCCACCAGGAACTGCCCGGCGCCGGCCATCAGGAACGCCCAGATCATCGGCGGGCCACCGGTGGCCAGGGCCGTCCCGAACAGGGTGTAGGTGCTGACGACGGGCGAGAGGTAGGTGAAGCCGAGGGCGAAGTTGGCCCAGGGCCCCATCTCCTTGCGGAACTCCGAGCCCGCTTCCGGGGAGCGGCCGGCGGCACCCCCGGCCGCCGGCTGGGTCGCGTCCGACATCTCAGCTCTCCGTTCCGGTGCCGGCGCCCGCCACCCGACCGGTGATCAGGTCCGCGGCCCGCTCGGCCACCAGCAGCACCGTCAGCATCGGGTTGATGGTCGGCATGGTCGGGAACACCGAGGCGTCCACCACCCGTACCCCCTCCAGGCCCCGTACCCGCAACGACGGGTCCAGTACCGCCAGCGGGTCGCCCGCCGCCCCCATCTTGCAGGTGCCCGCCGGGTGGTAGACGGTGTGCGCCGCGCGCCTGCCGTACTCCGAGAGCTCCGCGTCGGAGGTGACGGACGGCCCGGGCGCGACCTCCCGGCGCAGCCAGCCGCGCAGCGGGTCGGCGGCGGCCACCTCGCGGGCGATCCGCAGGCCGTCCACGATGGTGCGCTCGTCGTGCCCCTCGGGGTCGGTGAAGTAGCGGAAGTCCAGCGCCGGCTTGAGCGTCGGGTCGGCGCCGCGCAGCCACATCCGCCCCCGCGACCTGGCCCGCGGCACGTTCGGCGTCATGCACACCCCGTGCTCCAGCGCCGGGTAGCCCAGCCGCTCGGTGTTGACGGTGAACGGCACCTGGTAGAAGTGGAACATCAGGTCCGGGCGCGGCAGCGACGGGTCGCGCCGCAGCAGCAGACCGGCGTCGGAGTCCATGGCCGAGTTGGGCGGCAGCGGCCCCTCGGTCTCCCACAGGATCACCGACTCGGGGTGGTCCAGCAGGTTCTCGCCGACGCCCGGCAGGTCGGCCAGCACCTCGATGCCGAGCTGCCGCAGCTCCTCGGCGGGCCCGATGCCGGAGAGCAGCAGAAGCCGCGGCGTGTCGATCGCCCCGGCGCACAGCAGCAGCTCCCGCTCGGCCCGCAAGCCCGACTCCGCCCCGTCCGCGGCCCGCACCCGCACCCGCCGCAGCGCGCCCGAGCTGTCCTTCTCCACCCGGTGCGCCCAGGTCTCCAGCTTCAGCGTCAGGTTGGGCCGGTCCATGACGGGGTGCAGGTAGGCCACCGAGGCGGAGGAGCGGGTGTTGTCCGCCGCCTGGTAGGACACCGAGAAGAAGCCGACGCCGTCGGTGAACGGCTCGGCGTTGAAGTCCTCGACCACCGGCACTCCCAGCGCCCGGTGCGCGGCGGTGACGAAGTCCTTGGCGATGGGGTTGCGGTCCGCCTCGGCCACCGGCACCACCGTGTTCTGCAGCCGGTCCCGGTAGGGCAGCACGGTCTCCGCGTCCCAGCCGGGGCAGCCCCGCGTCACCCACTCGTCGAGGTCGCCGGGCAGCGGCAGGAAGCTGATCAGTGTGTTGTGGGAGGAGCAGCCGCCCAGCACCCGGGCCCGCGAGTGCAGGATGTGGGAGTTGCCGCGCGGCTGCTCGGTGGTGGTGTAGCCGTAGTCGTACTCCGAGTCCAGCAGGTTGATCCAGTTCCGCAGCTTCAGGATGCGCTCGTCGCCCACGTCGCTGGGGCCGCCCTCGACCACGCACACCCGGCAGTCCGGGTCCTCGGTGAGCCGCGCCGCCAGCACGCAGCCCGCGGTGCCGCCGCCGACGATGACGTAGTCGAAGCTCTCGTCCCCGCGGTCGCTGTCCGCACTCATCTTCCGTCCTCTCTCCTGGCCGCCCCCGATGACCCCCGGTGCCCGCGGCCGTCACCGGCCGCGAGCCGACTCAGCCCTTGAACCAGCCCGAGGGCTGCGGCGTGAGGTTGTGGTAGATGTGCTGCATCTCCTGGTACTCCTCCAGGCCCCGCGGCCCCAGCTCCCGGCCCACCCCCGACCGGCCGAAGCCGCCCCACTCCGCCTGCGGCACGTAGGGGTGGAAGTCGTTGATCCACACCGTGCCGTGCCGCAACCGGCTCGCGACGCGCTGCGCCCGCCCGGCGTCGGAGGTCCACACCCCGCCGGCCAGGCCGTAGCGGGTGTCGTTGGCCAGCTCCACCGCCTCGTCCTCGCCGCGGAAGCGCTCGACGGTGACGACCGGGCCGAAGACCTCCTCCTGCACGATCCGCATCGACCGGTCGCAGTCCGCGAAGATCGTCGGCAGCAGGAAGAAGCCGCGGGAGAGCGCCGGGTCGTCGGGACGGTGGCCACCGCACACCAGGCGGGCCCCCTCCGAGCGCCCGATCTCCAGGTACCGCTCCACCTTGTCGCGGTGCTCGGCCGAGCTCAGCGGCCCGCTCTCGGTCCGCTCGTCCGTGCCGTCGCCCAGCCGGATCGCCCGGGCCCGCTCCGCGAGCGCCTCGACGAACCGGTCGTGCAGCGAGTCCTCGACGATGAGCCGCGACCCCGCCGAGCAGACCTGCCCCGAGTGCAGGAACGCGGCGTCCAGCGCGTAGTCCACCGCCGCATCGAAGTCCGCGTCGGCGAAGACCACGTTGGGGTTCTTGCCGCCCAGCTCCAGCGCGATGTTCTTCACGTCCTCGGCGGCGCCCGCCATGATGGTCCGCCCGGTGGCCAGGCCGCCGGTGAAGGACACCAGGTCCACCTCCGGGTGCGAGGTCATCGCCGCCCCGACCGTGGCGCCGGCGCCCAGCACCAGGTTGGCCACGCCCGGCGGCGCCCCGGCCTCCGCGATCAGCTCGATCATGGTGATGGTGGACAGCGGCGTGATCTCGCTCGGCTTGAGGACGAAGGTGTTGCCCGCGGCGAGGGCCGGCGCCACCTTCCACGAGGCCTGGAGCAGCGGGTAGTTCCAGGGGGCGATCAGTGCGCACACCCCCACCGGCTGGTACACCACCCGGCTCAGGACGTCCGGGCCCACGTCGACGACCCGGCCGGCGTCCTTGCCGGCGATCTCCGCGAAGTACCGGAAGGCGTTGGAGACGTCCTCGACGTCCATCCGTGCCTCGGTCAGCGTCTTGCCGGTGTCGGCGGTCTCGACGCGCGCGATGTCCTCCCGGTTGTCCAGCAGCAGTTGCGCCACCCGGAAGAGGACGTCCGCGCGGCGGCGGGTCGGTGCGTACGCCCAGTCCTCCTCCCGGAAGGCACGCCGCGCTGCCCGCACCGCCCGGTCGACGTCACTGGCGTCGGCCTCGTCCACCGTCTGGACCACGGACGCGTCGAACGGGTTGACGACGTCCCGCCGCCCACCCGCCGCCGCCGCGGTCCACTCGCCGTCGATGTACAGATCCGGCATCGCATGCTCTCCTCGCTGCTCCTGCACCAGGTGGCCCGGCACGCCGGGCGGCGGGAACATCGTCCAGCGCGCGACCGCCGCGAGGAGGGCACACACCGGGCGGCGGGGGCGGCGGGGGGAGAACGTGACCTGGGTGGGCTAAGGGGTCCTTGCCATATGCCCGCCCGGGTCGCGTGGTCTTGCACCGCACCTCGCGGCGTTGCCGAAAAGCCCTGGTAGCTCCGCTACGAGGACTCTCCGGCGCCTTGCGATGCACGGCGCCAGACCACGCGACCTCATCGGACGCTCATATGGCAAGGACCCCTACGGCCCCCTCCCCCGCGCACCGACCGCGCCGAACGCCGCCCCCTGCCGGAGGACCCACCGGCCCGCCGCCTTGTCGTGCACCCGTCCATCGTTCAGGCTGGGCCCCGCCCCACCCCCGGCCACGCCCGGGCGCGCACGGCTGACGGCGCACCGGCGTGGTCACCGCGTACGCCGCACCTGCCAGGAGGCACACACGTGACCAGGGAGACCCCCGACGCCCGTCCCGCCCGCCGCAGTCTGATCGCCGCAGCCCTCGCCGCCGCCGGGACACTCGCCGTCGCCACCCCCGCCCACGCGGCCCGCCGCGGCCACCACCGCTCGCCCCAGGTCACTCTGACGCCACGCCAGCTGGCGGGGCAGCGGGTGGTGTACTCCTACCCGGGCCTGACGCCGCCCGCCGCCCTGCTGTCGCGGATCAGCGCGGGCGAGGCCGGCGGCGTCATCTTCTTCGGGGAGAACATCTCCGACGAGGACCAGATCGCGGCGGTGGTGGACCGGCTCGTCGCCGCCCACGCCAAGAGCCCCGTGTCGGCGCCGCTGCTGCTCACCACCGACCAGGAGGGCGGCAGCATCCGGCGCCTGCCGGGCGGCCCGGAGCAGTCGCAGAAGGAGGTCGGGCGCAGTGGTGACCCGGACGTCGCCGCCCAGGCGGGCACCGAGGCGGGGCGCAACCTCGCCGGCGTCGGGATGAACGCCAACCTCGCACCCGTCCTCGGCGTCTACCGGGAGGCGGGCGACTTCCTGGACCGGTGGGGCCGCTCCTACGGCACCGACCCGCAGGAGGTGGCGGAACTGGCCGCCGCCTTCGTCACCGCGCAGCAGGACACCGGGGTCGCCGCCACGGCCAAGCACTTCCCCGGCCTCGGCGCGGCCGGCACCGACGCGAACACCGACGAGGGGCCGGTGACGCTGGACCAGTCCCTGGCCGAACTGCGGACGGTGGACGAGGCGCCCTACCCGGCGGCGATCCGGGCCGGCGTGGCGATGGTGATGGCCTCGTGGGCGGTCTACCCCGCCCTCGACGCCGAGCGGCCGGCGGGCCTGTCGGCGCGGGCGATCCGGCAAGAGCTGCGGGGCCGGCTCGGCTTCCGCGGCGTCACCGTCACCGACGCGCTGGAGGCCAAGGCCCTCGCGGCGTTCGGCGGGACCGGGCAGCGTGCCGTGCTGGCCGCCGACGCGGGCATGGACCTGCTGCTGTGCTCCGCCCGGGACGTGGACCAGGGCGACGAGGCGGCGTCTGCGCTGGTCACGGCGTTGGCCGAGGGCGACCTTCCGGAGGACGACTTCCGGGGTGCGGTGGAACGGGTGCTGGAGCTGCGCTCGGGCCTGAGCTGAGAGGACCGCCCGCCCGCCGGAAAGGGCGGACGGGCGGGTGGGAAGAGACGGACGGGGGGCCGAGGGGGTCGCCACAAACCCTTCGGCCCCTCGCCCTGTCACCTGAGCCCTCCGGCCGCGGGGCCGGTGTCCCCGGACTCAGGTGCCGGAGGTCACCGGCGACTTGCCCTTGTCACCGACCGACGCCTTCTCCGCCGACTTCGGGATCGGCTTGTCGTCCCGGAGCGCCTTCCACACCTGCTGGGCGTTCTTCTCCACCGGGATGACGCGCTCCTGGTCGTTCGGGTCGTAGGTGACCGGCATGGTGACCATGTCCATGTGGCCCGGGTTGATGCCCTTGAGCTCCTTCGCCAGCCCCAGCAGCTTGTCGGCCGAGGCCAGGCCGGAGTCGGCGCTGACGGTCTTGGTGGCGGTGTCCGCCAAACCGTAGGCCTTCGCCGGGTTGCTCAGCAGGTCCAGGGAGTTCACCTTGCGGGTGAGCGCCTTGATGAACGTCTGCTGGAGCTGGATGCGGCCCAGGTCGCTGCCGTCGCCGACGCCGTGCCGGGTGCGCACCAGCTCCAGGGCCTGCTTGCCCTTGAGGGTGTGCTTGCCGGCCGCCAGGTCCAGGTGGCTGTCGGGGTCGTGGATGGCCTGCTTGGTGGTGACGTCCACACCGCCGAGCTGGTCGATGAGCTTCTGGAAGCCCTTGAAGTCCACCTCGACGTAGTGGTCCATGCGGACCCCGGACATCTGCTCCACGGTCTTGACCGTGCAGGCCGGGCCGCCCACCTGGTACGACTCGTTGAACATCGCCTTGGACGCGCCCTTGGCGGTGCCGCCGCCCGGCTTGGCGCAGTCGGGCCGCTTGACCATGGTGTCGCGCGGGATGCTGACGACGCTGGCCTTCTTGTGGGTCTTGTCGATGTGCAGCACCATCGTGGTGTCGGAGCGGGCGCCGCTGACGTCGTGGCCGTACTCGCCGTGGGTGCCGGCGCGGGAGTCGGAGCCCATGAGGAGGATGTTCTCCGCCCCGCCGGCCTCCTCCTTCGGCCGGTCGTGGCCGAGCACGGAGTTGATGTCGACGCCCTTGACGTTGCCGTTGAGGTGCGACCAGGCGTAGGCCGTGCCGCCGCCGCCGAGCACCACCACGCCCAGCGCCCCCCAGGCGACGATCCGCAGGGACCGCCGCCTGGTGCGGTGTACCTTGCCCGGCCCGTAGTCGGCGTGCGCGGGACCGTCCCCGGTGGGGGTGGGGTCCTCGTTACCGCTGCCTCGCGGCATGGGCTATCAGTCCTTCGGATCGGAGGTTCGGTTCGACCGGGGGAGTCCTGGCGGTCGCGCGCCCGGCGGGCGGGGCGCCAGAACTCCCGGCGTCGGCCCGCCTGTCAGTAGGCGGAGTTGACGTTGTCCATCGAGCCGTAGCGGGCAGCCGCGTAGTTGCAGGCCGCGACGATGTTCGACACCGGGTCGGTCAGCACGTCCTTGGTGCCGTTGACGTGGTAGGTGTCGAAGGTCGGCTGGATGACCTGGAGCAGACCCTTGGAGGGCACGCCGTTCTGGGCGTTGATGTCCCAGTTGTTGACGGCGTTCGGGTTGCCCGCCGACTCGCGGATGATGTTGCGGTAGATGCCCTGGTAGGAACCGGGGATCCCCTTGATCTTCATGATGTCCAGGGACTGCCGGATCCAGCCGTCGAGGGTGTTGGGGTACTTGTTGCCCGCGTCGTCGGCGATCTTCTGGATCTCCTGGGTCTGCTTGGCGGACACCGAGGAGGCGTCGGCCGGCGCCTTCGCCGGGGCGGCGTGGGCGGCGGGGGCCAGCGTCAGGGCCGCGGCGGCGGCACCGAGGGTGGCGACACCGGCGGTGGCGTACTTGCCGAAGCGCGTGCGGCGGGAAGCAGTGATGGCAGACATGGGTGTGGCACCTCTCCGTTCGGGGACTTCCTCGGGGAGGCCGACTGGGGGGTCGGCGCCGCGGGCCGTGGGGTCCCGCGTCGATGGGGCCGGTCGGCTTGCGGACGGTGGTCCCGTCCGGGTCCGGCGCTCGGCTCCCCGGTACGTCGAACACATTGGGCGAGCGCCCGAGCGTGCCGCAAAGGTGTGACCTACTACCGGAAATAGGAGCCGGCCGGGCGCCCGGCACCGGCGGCCCGTGTCCGCGGGGCGGCCCGGACCACGGCGTCTACTACCGCGCCTCGCGTATGACCTGGGCCCTATGGGAGGCGTCACACCGCGGACGGTTCCGCAACCCCGCCGGGCCCATCTCGTCACCGGCGGTCACCGGGTGCACGCGACCGCGGGCATCCGGCTGAGCCGCGACCCGGCGCGGCGACGGACCCGCGCCGACCGCTCCCTAGGATCACCCCGTGCCTCCTGACATGTCTCTGACGACTCTCGCCCTCCTCTGCCTGGCCGCCCTCGCCGCGGGCTGGATAGACGCCGTCGTCGGCGGCGGCGGACTGCTGCTGCTCCCGGCGCTCCTCGTCGGCCTGCCGCACACGCCCACCGCCTACGTCCTGGGCACCAACAAGTCCGCCGCGGTCGTCGGCACCAGCGCCGCCGCCGCGACCTACCTGCGGCGCGCCCCCTTCGACCCGCGGCCCGCCGCCCGCATCGGGCTGGCCGCCGCCGGCGGCTCGCTGGCGGGCGCCACCCTCGCCGCGGGTATCGACAGCGCGGTGCTCCGGCCGGTGATCATGGGCGTCCTGGTCGCGGTCCTCGCCTTCGTGCTGCTGCGCCCCGGCTTCGGCCGCGCCGCCGCACCCGCCGGCCCGGTCACCCGCCGCCGCATGCTCGCCGCCGTCCTCGTCGCGGGCCTCGGCATCGGCTTCTACGACGGCCTGATCGGGCCCGGCACCGGCGCCTTCCTGGTCCTCGCGCTCTCCGCACTGCTCCGCGCCGACCTGGTCACCGCCTCCGCCACCGCCAAGGTCGTCAACGTCTGCACCAACCTCGGGGCCCTCGTCACCTTCTCCCTGCAGGGCACCATCCTGTGGCGCCTGGGCCTGCTGCTGGCCCTGTTCAACCTCGTCGGCGGGGCGGCGGGCGCCCGCACGGCGCTCAAGCGGGGCACCGGCTTCGTCCGCGGCGTCCTGGTCGTCGTGGTGGTGGCGCTGCTGGCCAAACTGGCCCTCGACCAGTGGGGCTGAGGTGCCGGGCACAGCCTGGACCGACCTGGGACGATGAGGCCATGACTGCCGACCGACCCTCCCGCCCGGCCACCGCCCCGACCGGCAACGACTACCTGCTGGCGAACGCGCAGCCCGAAGCGGGGGAGCGGTTCGACGCCCTGTCCGCGCTCTTCGACGCCTCGACCTTCCGTCACCTCGACGAGATCGGGGTGGCGGAGGGGGACCACTGCTGGGAGGTCGGCGCCGGCGGCACCTCGGTCGTCCGCCGGCTCGCCGAACGGGTCGGGCCCGGCGGCCGGGTCCTCGCCACCGACATCGACACCTCCCGCGTCCAGGCGGCGGCCGGCGGCCCGGTGGAGGTCATGCGCCACGACGTCGGCGCGGACGCGCCGCCCGAGGGCGTCTTCGACCTCGTCCACGCCCGGCTCGTCCTGGTGCACGTCGCACAACGGCAGCAGGCCCTGGCGGCGCTCGTCCAGGCCCTGCGCCCCGGCGGCGTCCTCCTGGTGGAGGACGCCGACCCCGCGCTCCAGCCGCTGATCTGCCCCGACGAGCACGGCCCGGCGCAGCAACTCGCCAACCGGCTGCGCCGCGGGTTCCGCACCCTGCTCGCCGAGCGCGGCGCGGACCTGGCCTACGGCAGGACGCTGCCGCGGGCGCTGCGCGAGGCGGGCCTGGTGGACGTGGTCGCCGACGCCTACTTCCCCCTCACCTCGCCCGCGGCGACCGCCCTGGAGGACGCCACCGTCCGGCAGATCCGCGAACGGCTGGTCGCCCGGGGCCTGGCCACCGACGCCGAGATCGACACCCACCTGCACCACCTGGCGACCGAGCCCATGGACCTGGCCACCGCACCCATGGTCTCCGCGTGGGGACGCAGGCCGGCCACCATCGGCTGACCCGCGCAACCGGCGACGGCCGCCGGGCCGTCATGCCCGCCAGGCCCTATCCCAGGGCCCGCCGGACCCCGTTCTCCCGTGGGCCGAGGAAGTGCGGGTCGGGACGGAACACGGCGTCCAGCGCCGCCTTGCCCGCGGCGAACACCTCGCGCACCCCGCCGTAGTACCAGGTCACGTCCCGCGGCTCGGCCACCCCTACGCCCCAGGACCGCACCCCGGCCGCCGCACACAGCGCCAGCGCCCGGCGGACGTGGAAGTCCTGGCTGACCAGCACGGCCCGGGTGACCCCGAACACCCGGTGGGCGCGGGTGCAGGAGTCCCAGGTGTCGAAGCCGGCGTAGTCGGTGACCACCTTCGACGCCGGCACCCCGTGCGCCACCAGGTAGCGGCGCATCGCGTCCGGCTCGTCGTAGTCCTTGCGGCTGTTGTCGCCGGTGACCAGCAGCGCCCGCACCGTCCCCGCCCGGTACAGGCCCGCCGCCGCGTCCAGCCGGTGCGCCAGGTAGGGAGAGGGCTCGCCGTCCCACAGCCCCGCCCCGAAGACCACGGCCACCGGCTCCCGCGGCACCCTGGAGGCGGGCAGGTCCCGTGCCGCGGTGGTCAGGTTCAGCCAGGTCGCCGGGGCCAGCGCCACCAGGCACAGCGCCACCGCCGCCCACACCGCCCGCCGCCGGCCCCGCCGGGTCCGCGGCAGCCGCAGCCATCCCGGCGACCGCAACCACCCCGGCGACCCGCCCCGGCCCGAGCCCGCCGCCCCGGAACCGCCCGCGCCCGGGTCCGCCGTCCCCGCCCCGGCCGCGCCCGGGTCCGCCGTCGCCGAACGGGCACCGGCCGGGCCCGCCGCAGCGGGTCCCGCCGCGCTCCCGCCCGCAGCCGTCCCGTCCGCGCCCGGTGCTGCACCCACCGTCGTCCCCACTTCCCTCGTTCCCCCGGCACCGGGAGGGGTGCTCCCGACAACCGCACGGACGCCGCCCAGCTCCCACCGGTTGCGTCCCCACCCTCCCGCCCCTCCCGGCGGCCCGCAGGCCACCGCTGCCACCTGGGTAGCCTGGGAGATCACCCATTCACCGGTGCACCGGCCACCGACGCACCCCACACCGACCCGACCCGCACCACGAGACGAACAGGTACCCGATGTCCGCGACGCTCCCGACGCCCCCGCCGCTCCCCAAGGCGGAACTGCACCTCCACATCGAGGGCACCCTCGAACCCGGCCTGGCCTTCGCCCTGGCCCGCCGCAACGGCATCGAGCTGCCCTACGCCGACGAGGCGGAGCTGCGCCGCGCGTACGACTTCGAGGACCTGCAGTCCTTCCTGAACCTCTACTACGCGCTGATGGACGTGCTGCGCACCGAGGAGGACTTCGCCGACCTCGCGCACGCCTACCTGGCCCGCGCCCGGGAACAGGGCGTCCGCCACGCCGAGATCTTCTTCGACCCCCAGGCCCACACCTCCCGCGGCGTGCCGCTGGCCACCGTCATCGAGGGCCTGGGCCGCGCCCTGGACGAGGCGCCCGAACGCTACGGCATCACCACCGGCCTCATCCTGTGCTTCCTGCGCGACGAGAGCGCCGAGTCGGCCCTGGCCACCTTCGAGGCCGCCCGCCCGCACCTGCACCGCCTCACGGCCGTCGGGCTGGACTCCGCCGAGGTCGGCCACCCGCCGGTGAAGTTCACCGAGGTCTTCGCCCTGGCCCGCGAGGCGGGACTGCGCTGCGTCGCCCACGCCGGCGAGGAGGGTCCGCCCGCCTACGTGTGGGAGGCGCTGGACGTCCTGGGCGTGGACCGCGTCGACCACGGTGTCCGCTGCATGGAGGACCCGGCCCTCGTCGACCGGCTCCGCACCGACCGCGTGCCGCTGACCGTCTGCCCGCTGTCCAACCTGCGGCTGCGCGTCGTCGACGACCTCGCCGACCACCCGCTGCCCGCGATGCTCGACGCCGGACTCCTGGTGACGGTCAACTCCGACGACCCCGCCTACTTCGGCGGCTACGCCGAGGACAACTTCACCGCCGTCCGCGACGCCCTCCACCTCGGTCCCGCCACGCTGCGCACCCTCGCCGAGAACTCCTTCCGCGCCGCCTTCCTCGACGAGGCCGTCCGCGAGCGGTACCTGGCCGAACTGGCCGCCGCCCCGGACCCGGTGCCCGCCGGCGCCTGAGCCCGGTGCCCCGCCGCCCGGCGGCGGGGCACCGCCCGCCGGCAGGACTACCGTCACCCCCATGACGGGAAGACGCACCACATGACGGCGAGCGAACCCACCACGACGAGCGGCGCGCACGACGGCCCGGGGCGCGGCTACACCCCTGCCGACACCGAACGCTGGGTCCCCGAACCCGACAAGCGCCCCGGCCGCAGCGCCTTCCAGCGCGACCGCGCCCGGGTGCTGCACTCGGCGGCCCTGCGCCGCCTCGCGGGCAAGACCCAGGTCGTCACGCCCGGCACCGCCAGCCCCGCCTGGGACGCCAGCCCCCGCACCCGTCTCACCCACTCCCTGGAGTGCGCCCAGATCGGCCGGGAACTCGGCGCCGCCCTCGGCTGCGACCCCGACCTGGTGGAGACCGCCTGCCTCGCCCACGACCTAGGCCACCCGCCCTTCGGCCACAACGGCGAACGGGCACTGGACGACGTCGCCGGAGGCTGCGGCGGCTTCGAGGGCAACGCCCAGTCGCTGCGGCTGCTGACCCGGCTGGAACCCAAGCGCTTCCTGCCCGGCCCCGACGGCACCGTCGTCAGCGTCGGCCTCAACCTCACCCGTGCCGCCCTCGACGCCGCCACCAAGTACCCCTGGCGCCGCGGCGGCCACCCCACCGACCCCGACTCGCCCAAGTACGGCGTCTACGAGGACGACCTGCCGGTCTTCGCCTGGCTGCGCCACGGCGCCCCCGACCAGCGCCGCAGCCTGGAGGCCCAGGTCATGGACTGGTCGGATGACGTGGCCTACTCCGTCCACGACGTGGAGGACGGCCTGCACGCCGGCCACCTCGACCCCAACGTCCTGTACGCCGAACCCGAACGCGCCGACCTCTTCGCCGTCGCCGCGCAGCGCTACGCCCCCGGCGCGGACACCGCGGAACTCGCCGAGGCCCTCGACCGCCTCCTGGCCCAGGAGTGGTGGCCCCACGGCTACGACGGGACCGCGATCGCCCAGGCCCGGCTCAAGGACGCCACCAGCCAGCTCATCGGCCGCTTCTGCCAGGCCGCCGAGGACGCCACCCGCGCCGCCTGGGGCGAGCACCCCGGTGGCCTCACCCGCTACCGCGCCGACCTCGTGGTGCCCCGTCAGGCCCGGCTGGAGTGCGCCGTCCTCAAGGCGGTCGCCGACCGGTACGTCATCCAGCGCCCCGACCAGGAGGCGCTCCGAGCCGAACAGCGCGTCATCATCGCCGAACTCGCCGAAGCCCTGCTGGCCCGCGCCCCCGACGGCCTCGACCCGCAGTTCCGCGCGCTGTACGCCGCCGCCGACGCCACCGGCGACGACGCCGCCCGCACCCGCGCGGTGGTCGACCAGATCGCCGCGCTCACCGACACCACCGCCCGGGCCCTGCACGGCCGCCTCACCCGGCCGACCGCCACCGGCACCGGCCGGGCGGACTGACCGGCGGCGCCCCCTTCCGCACGCGGGCTCCGTACGTCAGGCTCGAACACGTGTCGCCGTCGGAAGGCGTCGAGGCGGCACGGCAGGCCGGACCCGCGGCCCGCGTCCACCCGCAGGGCACGGACGGCGGGACGCAGGGCCGACCGGGCGTCCCACCGCGGTACACGGGCCCGCGGACCGGGCAACGTACCGACGTCACGACACGGGGGCTTATGGCGAGCGGCGCCGGCGTGCCGCAGCGAGGAGGAAGCACGTGGTCGACGCAAACGAGACGTTCGTCGTGGTCGGGGGTGGCCTGGCCGGGGCCCGGGCGGCGCAGACGCTGCGCGCGGAGGGCTTCGCCGGCCGCGTCATCCTCATCTGCGACGAGCGCGACCACCCCTACGAACGGCCCCCGCTGTCGAAGGGTTACCTGACGGGCCGCGAGGAGCGCGCGAGCCTCTTCGTCCACGAACCGGGCTGGTACGCCGCCGCCGAGATCGAACTCCACCTCGGCGCGCCCGCGGTCCGCCTCGACCCCCAGGCCCGCACCGTCCACCTGGCCGACGGCACCGTCATCGCCTACGACAAGCTGCTCCTGGCCACCGGCGCCGAACCCCGCCGCCTGGACGTCCCCGGCACCGACCTCGTCGGCGTCCACCACCTGCGGCGCCTGGCCCACGCGGACCGCCTGCGGACCACGCTCGCCGGCCTCGGCCGCGACAACGGGCACCTGCTCATCGCGGGCGCCGGCTGGATCGGCCTGGAGGTGGCCGCTGCGGCCCGCGGCTACGGCGCCGAAGTGACGGTCGTCGAGCCCCGGCCCACCCCCCTGCACGCCGTCCTCGGCCCCGAGCTGGGCGCCGTCCTCACCGACCTGCACGAGGAGCACGGCGTCAGGTTCCACTTCGGCGCCGCCCTCACCGAGATCACCGGGCAGGACGGCGTGGTGCTCGCCGCCCAGACCGACGACGGCACCGAGCACCCCGCCCACGACGTCCTCGCGGCGATCGGCGCGGCCCCCCGCACCGCGCTGGCCGAAGCCGCCGGACTCACCGTCGCCGACCCCCACGGCCCCACCGGCGGCGGCGTGGTCGTCGACCGCTCGCTGCGCACCTCCGACCCGTGCGTCTTCGCCGCGGGCGACGTCGCCGTCGTCTGCGGGGGCGAGGCCGGTGACGGGCCGGACCTGCGGGTCGACCACTGGGCCAACGCCCTGCACGGCGGCCCCGCCGCCGCCCGCGCCATGCTCGGCCAGGACGTCACCTGGGACCGGGTGCCCTACTTCTTCTCCGACCAGTACGACGTCTCACTGGAGTACTCCGGCTACGCCCCGCCGGGCACCTACGAGGAGGTCCTGGTCCGCGGCGACACCGGCAAACGCGAGTTCGTCGCCTTCTGGCTCCGCGACGGACAGGTGCTGGCCGGCATGGACGTGGGCGTGGGCGAGGCCACGGGACCCGTCCAGGAACTGATCCGCACCGGCCACCGGCCCGACCGCGAGGCGCTGGCGGACCCGGGAGTACCGCTGACCTCGCTCCTTCCGTAGCGTTGCCGCCATGACGACCTGTGCCGACGACTCCTCCGCCACCGCACCCCGCGGCAGGACCGTGACCCTGGACGACGTGCGGGCCGCCGCCGCGCGCATCGAGGGCGCCGTCCACCGCACGCCCGTGGTGCGCTCCCGCACCCTCGACGCGGCCGCCGGCGCCGAGGTCCACGTCAAGTGCGAGAACCTCCAGCGCGTCGGCGCCTTCAAGTTCCGCGGGGCCTACCACGCCCTGTCCCGCCTGACCCCGGAACAGCTGACCCGCGGTGTCGTCGCCTACTCCTCGGGAAACCACGCCCAGGCCGTGGCGCTGGCCGCCCGTGAGCTGGGCACCACCGCCACGATCGTGATGCCCGCCGACGCCCCCACGGCCAAGCTGGAGGCGACCGCCGGCTACGGGGCGAAGGTCGTCACCTACGACCGCTGGAGCGAGAGCCGGGAGGAGATCGGCGGGCGGCTCGCCGCCGAGGAGGGGCTCGTCCTCATCCCGCCCTACGACCACCCCGACGTCATCGCCGGCCAGGGCACGGTGGCACTGGAGCTGATCGAGGACGCCGGGCCGCTGGACGCGCTGGTCGTGCCGGTGGGCGGTGGCGGCCTCCTGGCGGGCTCGTCGGCGGCGGCCACCGCCCTGGTCCCCGGCATCCGCATGATCGGTGTGGAGCCGGCCGCCGGCGACGACACCGCCCGCTCGCTGGCCGCCGGGGAGCGCGTCCACCTGCCCGAGGTGCCCCGCACCATCGCCGACGGGCAGGGCGCCACCGCCCCCGGCGAGCTGACCTGGCCGATCAACCGGCGGCTGGTGGAGGCGGTGGCGCTGGTGGAGGAGGACGAGATCCGCGCCGCCATGCGGTTCGCCTTCGAACGTCTCAAGCTCGTCATGGAGCCGAGCGGCGCCACCGGCCTCGCCGCCCTCCTGGCCGGCCGCGTCCCGGACCTGCCGCGCCGGGTCGGCGTCGTCGTCTCCGGCGGCAACATCGGCGTCGAACGCTTCACCGAGATCATGGCCGGCTGAGGACCGGCCCCGGGGCGGGCGGCCGGTCCGCCGCCCGCCCCGCCCCCGGTGTCACCGGCGCCCCGTAGACTTCCCCCGTGGCCGGCAGGATCAGGGACGAGGACGTGAAGGCGGTTCGGGACGCGGTCCCGATCGACGCCGTCGTCTCGGAGTACCTCCAGCTCCGCAACGCCGGCGGCGGCAACCTCAAGGGCCTGTGCCCCTTCCACGACGAGAAGTCGCCGTCCTTCCACGTCTCCACCGCCAAGGGCCTCTACCACTGCTTCGGCTGCCAGGAGGGCGGGGACACCGTCGACTTCGTCATGAAGATCGACCACCTCTCCTTCGCCGAGACCATCGAACGCCTCGCCGCGCAGGCCGGCATCACCCTGCGCTACGAGGAGGGCGGCTACACCCCCGGCCGGCAGCAGGGCGAACGCACCCGCCTCGTCGAGGCCCACAAGGTCGCCGCCCAGTACTACGTCGACCAACTGGAGAGCCCCGAGGCGCAGATCGCCCGCACCTTCCTCGCCGAGCGGGGGTTCGGCCAGGACGCCGCCCAGCACTTCGGCGTCGGCTACAGCCCCGCCGGCTGGGACCACCTCACCCGCTACCTGCGCGGCCGGGGCTTCAGCGACAAGGAGCTGGTGCTCTGCGGGCTCGCGCAGGAGGGCAGGCGCGGCCCCATCGACCGGTTCCGGGGCCGCCTGATGTGGCCCATCCGCGACATCGCCGGCGAGGTCGTCGGCTTCGGCGCCCGCAAGCTCCGCGAGGACGACAACGGGCCCAAGTACCTCAACACCCCCGAGACGCCGATCTACCACAAGTCCCAGGTCCTCTACGGCATCGACCTCGCCAAACGCGACATCGCCAAGACCGACCGGGCCGTGGTCGTCGAGGGCTACACCGACGTCATGGCCTGCCACCTGGCCGGCGTCACCACCGCCATCGCCACCTGCGGCACCTCCTTCGGCGAGGGCCACATCAAGATCCTCCGCCGGCTGCTGATGGACAACGCCTCCTGCGAGGTCGTCTTCACCTTCGACGGGGACGCCGCCGGCCAGAAGGCGGCCCTGCGCGCCTTTGAGGACGACCAGAAGTTCGCCGCCCAGACCTCCATCGCCGTCAGCCCCGACGGCATGGACCCCTGCGACCTGCGGCTCGCCGAGGGCGACGAGGCCGTCGCCGCCCTCGTGGAGACCCG
This sequence comes from Streptomyces sp. NPDC059740, assembly GCF_042733155.1. Lineage (NCBI taxonomy): Bacteria > Bacillati > Actinomycetota > Actinomycetes > Kitasatosporales > Streptomycetaceae > Streptomyces > Streptomyces sp. NPDC059740. Next base: position 38,033 of record NZ_JBHWGP010000010.1, read on the forward strand.
CACCCCGCTCTTCCGCTTCGCCCTGCGCTCGGTCGTCTCGCGCTACAACCTCGACACCGAGGAGGGCCGCGTCGCCGCCCTCGACGCCGCCGTGCCGATCGTCGCGGCCATCAAGGACCCCAGCCTCCGCGACCGCTACGCCATCCACCTCGTCGGCATGGTCGGCATCACCAGCCAGGCCGAGGAGCAGTCCATCATCCGGCGCGTCCGCGGCCTCGCCCGCAGCCGCGACGGCCAGCAGGCCAAGGCCGGCCGCTACGCCGAACGCCCCGTCCCGGCCGGCGCCGCGGCGAGCACGGCCGCCGCCCCCCAGGCGCCCCGCGGGCCCGCCCTGAACCTGCGCCGCCCCGCGCTGCGCGTGGAACGCGAACTCCTCAAGCTCGCACTCCAACGCCCCGACCTGGTCTCGCCCGCCTTCGACGCCTACGGCCTCGACGAGTTCACCGCCCCGCCCTACGCCGCGGTCCGCCGGTGCATCGAGGAGGCCGGCGGTACCACCGGCGCCGGCACCGACTTCCTGACCCGGGTGCGGGAGGCCGCCCCCGACGACACCGTCCGCGCGATGGTCACCGAACTCGCCGTCGAGGCCCTCCACACCCGCCGCGACCCCGACGAGGAGTACGCCGGCTTCCAACTCGTCGCCGTCCGCCTCGCCGCCGTCAACGCCCGCATCGCCGAGCTCCACGGCGGCCTGCGCCGCCTCGGCCCCGACGCCGACCCGGACCGCCTCACCGCCCTGCAGAACGAACTCTGGGTCCTGGAGCAGTACGGCCGGGCGCTGCGCGAGAAGGGCTACGCGGCGCTGTAACGCGGCCGGCGCCCCTTCCCCGCCGCCCAGGCCCGCCCGACCCGCCGGGGACGCCGCCGAGCCCGTCCGCATCCCCGCGCCCACCGGCCCGCCTCGCCCGCCGGTGACCACATCGCTGCGCTCCGCTGACACCCGGTGCCGGGAAAGTTGCTGCACGCCCCTCGTGGCCGCGGTGTGCCGTCCCTCACACTGGGACCGGCGCCGCAGTCCCCGCGGCGACGCGCGACCGCGCGGCCCGGCGGCCGGCCCCGTACCGACCCGGCACCGGCCGGCGCCGCACGGGCCCGACCGGTCGTGACCGTGAGTCGGTCAGCCCAGCCGTCTGAGCCGCGACAGCGATCACCTGGAGGTCGCCCCGTGCAGACCCGGCCCCGCAGCGACGCCCCCGCGCCACCCACCACCTCCCCCCAGCTCCCCCTCAGCCGCCTCACCGAGGCCGAACACCTGCGAGCAGCCCCCCAGGGCACCGCTGCACCAGCCCTCGCGCCCCCGGTCGCCCAGGCCGAGGCCGAACACACCTGGGACACCGCGATAGCCTGGGACGAGGTGCCGCACACCGCACCCGCCGCCCTGCCCACGCATCCCCAGGACCGCCCCGGCCCCGCCGCCGACCTGCTGCGCCACTACCTCCGCGAGATCGGCCGGGTGCCGCTGCTGACCGCCGCCGAGGAGGTCGAACTCGCCCGCCAGGTGGAGGCGGGCCTCTTCGCCGAGGAGCGGCTGAGCGCCACCCCCGACCCGGACTCCCGGCTCGCCCGGGACCTCGACGCGCTCGTGGTGCTGGGCCGGACCGCCAAGCGCCGGCTGATCGAGGCCAACCTGCGGCTGGTCGTCTCGGTCGCCAAACGCTACGTCGGCCGGGGCCTGACCATGCTGGACCTCGTCCAGGAGGGCAACCTCGGCCTCATCCGGGCCGTCGAGAAGTTCGACTACACCCGCGGCTTCAAGTTCTCCACGTACGCCACCTGGTGGATACGCCAGGCCATGTCCCGGGCCCTGGCCGACCAGGCCCGCACCATCCGCGTCCCCGTCCACGTCGTCGAGCTGATCAACCGCGTCCTGCGCACCAGACGCCAGCTCCTCCAGGAACGCGGCGCCGACCCCACCCCGCAGGAGATCGCCGCCCACCTCGACCTCCCCCCGGAGCGCATCCGCGAGGTCCTGCGGCTGGCCCAGGAACCCGTCTCCCTGCACACCCCGGTCGGCGAGGAGGAGGACCTGGCCCTCGGCGACCTCATCGAGGACGGCGACGCCGCCTCCCCCGCCGAGTCCGCCGCCTTCCTGCTGCTGCGCGAGCACCTGGAAGCCGTTCTGTCGACCCTCGGGGACCGGGAACGCGAGGTCGTCGCACTCCGCTACGGCCTCACCGACGGACGGCTGCGCACCCTGGAGGAGATCGGCCACCTCTTCGGCGTGACCCGCGAACGCATCCGCCAGATCGAGGCCAAGGCACTCCGCAGGCTCCGCGAACACACCTTCGCCCAGCAGCTGCGCGGCTACCTCGACTGACGTGCGCGCCGACCCCGGCCGGCGGGAGCACCACGGCGGGCCGCCTCGCACACCCTCGCAGCCCGGGGCCCGGCAGCCGCCGCCGGGGGGCCGAAACCGGCCTCACGCCTCCTCGAAGGCCCCGGGATGGATCTCGTCCCGCACGGCCGTGTACTGCTGACGCACCGCCTGCCACACCGGCAGCTCCTCGCCCGCCTCGAACACCCGGCAACCGGGCGCCGGCCACACCGGCGGCTGGGACGAGGAGAGCCGGCCGTGTGCCGTGCCCAGCGCCCACGCCGCCTGCCGCGCCGCGCCGAGCGCCGCGTAACCGGCGGGCTCCGCCACCACGACCTGCGCTTCGAACAGCCCCGGCGCCGCAGCCTGCACCGCCGGCAGCTCCGCCGCCGCACCCAGCAGGAACACCCGCCGGATCTGCACGCCCCGGCGGCGCAGCACCTCCAGCGCGTCGGCCAGCCCGCAGAGCATGCCCTCGACGGCGGCCCGGGCCAGGTGCTCCGGCTTCATGCTCTCCCGGCGCAGCCCGTGCAGTGAGCCGGCGGCGTGCGGCAGGTGAGGCGTGCGCTCGCCCTCCAGGTACCCCAGCATGACCAGGCCGTACGAGCCCGGCGTGGACTGCGCGGCCAGCTCCGAGAGGCCCTCCAGGTCGGTGCCCAGCAGCTCGGCGGTGCCCCGCAGCACCCGCACCGCGTTGGAGACGTGCACCACCGGCAGGTGCAGCCCGGTGGCGTCGGCGAAGGAGCGGATCGTGCCGGTGGCGTCCGGCAGCGCCTCGTGGTGGACGGAGAAGACCGAGCCCGACGCGCCGAGCGAGACCACCGCGTCACCGGGCCCGACACCGAGCCCGAAGGCGGCGGCCATCGTCTCGCCCGTCCCCGCCGAGATCACCAGGCCCTCGGGCGTGATCCCCGCGACGTCGGCCGGACTGATCACCTCCGGCAGCCGTACCTGGTGGCCCAGCGCCAGCTCAGCTAGGTCGGGACGGTAGACGTCGCCCGCCGCCGACCAGTAGCCCGTCCCCGAGGCGTCACCGCGGTCCGTGGTGCGCCGCGCCGGGCGCCCGAGCAACTGCCACACCAGCCAGTCGTGGGGCTGGAGCACCTCCACCGTGCGGGAGGCGTGCTCCGGCTCCTCGCGGGCCAGCCACCGCAGCTTCGCCACCGGCTGCGCCGCCTGCGGCACCGAGCCGACGGCCTGCGCCCAGGCCCCCCGGTCACCGAGCGCGTCGACGAGGTCGGCGGCAGCGCCCTGCGCCCGCCGGTCGTTGCCCACCAGGGCCGGCCGCACCAGCGCGCCCTCCGCGTCCAGCGGCACCAGACCGTGCTGCTGCGCCGAGACACCGATGGCCGACACGCCCTCCAGCAGACCGCCGCCGGCCGCCTCACCGAGCGACATCAGCCAGGCCTGCGGATCGACCTCCTGCCCCTTCTCAAGGGGGTGCGCGGCGTAGCCCTCCCGGATGACGGCGCCGGTCTCGGCGTCGCACACCACGATGCGCGTGCTGTCGGAGGAGCTGTCGAGCCCGGCGACTATTGCCATGCGTAGATGATGCCGCATGCCGGGGACAGCCCCGCTGACGGGGGAGCCCCCCGAGCCCCGGCCGCACCGCCCCCGCTTCAGAACCGCGGCGGGGGCGGGGCGACCTCCGGGCCGCCCCGCCCCCGCCACTTCCCGACCGCTCCGCGGCCGGCGGTCAGCTCGTCCCCGAGCCCCAGCCGTCCCCGCGGTGCCCGTCGTGGTCCCGCAGCGCGTGCACGCGCTCGGAGACCGCGCTGGGCATCCGGTCGCCCATCCGCTCGGAGACCTTGTCGAACGCCTTGAAGGCGACGCCGCGGCCGTTGACCGCGGCCGACTCCGCCGTGTTGCGGACCGCGGGGTTGCCCGCGACCCGCCTGGCGGCGGCCCGCAGCTGCTCGTACCGCTCACGGCCGGCCCGTGTACCCAGCACGTAGCCGGCGGCCAGCCCGGCGACGAAGGTCAGTCGGTAGCGCATCGCTCCCACCTCTCCTATAGGTGCGTCCCGCCCGGGTGCCCCCGTGCGGCCTGGGATCGCCGCGCCTCACGCGTCGAACCACTTCAGTGGTGCTGCGCCTACCCGGCCGGACGCCTGATCCACCCCGCGGGCGACGAGGGCCCCGGACGGGAGGCGTCCCGGGCTCGCCACCCCTCCGGAACCGGAGGGACGCGGGGGCCCGGCACAACCGATTGGCGGAGCACCCCCCTGCTTGCGCTAATGTATGTGGCGCAGCGACCGCACGCCGTCGGAGAGCCTCCGGCAGTGTGGGGGCGCGGCAGATGTGCAATCCCCTGTAGCTCAATTGGCAGAGCAGCCGGCTGTTAACCGGCAGGTTACTGGTTCGAGTCCAGTCGGGGGAGCGCGATCCCCTGTAGCTCAATTGGCAGAGCATTCGGCTGTTAACCGGAGGGTTACTGGTTCGAGTCCAGTCGGGGGAGCAGACGAGAGAGGGCCCCATCGGGGTCCTTTTTCGTGTGGAAACCCGCCGTCCGGGGAACCGGAGGCGAGCCTCGGGGACTCCTGTGAGACGTACCCGACCACGGCAGAGCCGCTGCTGGGCCCACCCGGGCATCAGATCGTATGAGCGGCTATGCTGCGGCGGACGGCGCGCACACCTGTGCGCGGCGCGCCGTCGGGGGGCGGTAGCTCAGCCGGTTAGAGCAGCGGACTCATAATCCGTCGGCCGTGGGTTCGAGTCCCACCCGCCCCACCCGGGCACTTGGGAGGGCACCCCTCCTGAGCAGCACCAAGAGAGTTGCCCCCGCTTCTGCGGGGGCTTTCTCCTACCCGTCAAGATCGTTAGCTCGCCCGGTGCTCGTCCGAAGCGCAAAAGGCGTCTCGTGCTCGCCCGCCGCCTCGTCCGACCGCATCTTTTCCGGCGGCGCGCCAAACGCACCGGCCCCGGCTCGTCAATCGGGCGCTCGTAGCGCCTCCGATCCTCTGCGGAGGGTCTGACGTCCAGGCGCACGCCCTCGGTGAAGTGGCTGCGGAGCGTGCGGCCCGGCTCGTTATTACATCAGTGGTGTATGCAATAGGTGTAATGATGCTCTGATGGGGGTTGCGGGTCCAGAGCGCCGAAGGGGGCCGTACGGGGTGTTGAGGGTTCGCTCAGGCGGGATGGCTGACTGCTCAAGTCGACGCGCTGGCAAGGTAGTTGAGACACGCCGTCGCGGCCGGGCGGGCGTGCCCGTCAGTAGACGTCGCGGACGTAGCGCCTGTCCGTGGACAGGCCCCTGACGTAGCCGGCGGCCTCCTCCTCGGGCAGGTGGCCGTGGGTGGCGACGACGTCTCGCAGCGCCCGGTCGACGTCCCTGGCCATGCGCCCCGCGTCGCCGCAGACGTAGAAGTGGGCGCCGTCCTGGAGCCACTGCCACAGGCGGGCGCCGTTCTCCCGCATGCGGTCCTGGACGTAGACCTTGTTGCGCTGGTCGCGGGAGAAGGCGAGGTCGAGGTGGGTCAGCAGGCCGGACGCCTGGTGCGCCCGCAGGTCCTCGCGGTAGTAGAAGTCGGTGGCCTGGCGCTGCTCGCCGAAGAAGAGCCAGTTGGGGCCGGTGTGCCCGCGCGCCCGGCGGTCCTCCAGGAAGCCGACGAACGGGGCGACCCCCGTTCCCGGACCCACCATGATCATGGGGGTGGCCGGGTCGGCCGGCGGCCGGAAGTGCGGTGAACGCTGCACGAAGACCTGGACCGGCCCGTCGTCCGCACAGTCGGCGAGGTAGGTCGAGCACACGCCCTTGCGGTCCCGGCCGAGGTCGTTGGTGTAGCGGACGACGGAGACGGTGAGGCGGACCTCGCCGGGGTGTGCCAGGGGACTGGAGGAGATGGAGTACAGCCGGGGCTGGAGGCGCCTGAGGACCCCGGCCCACTCCGCAGCTGCGGCACGGACCGGGAAGGCGGCGAGGACGTCGGCGGCCTGACGGCCCCAACTCCACTTCGCCAGCTCGTCCTTGTTGTCGGGGCGCAGCAGGCGCCTGAGTTCGTGGCCGCCGGCGCGGTCCGCCACGAACCTGAGCAGGTCGGGGGTGATCCGGGTGATGTCCAGGCGGGTGCGGAGGGCCTCTTCGAGGGGAAGGGGGGTGGTGCCGGCGAGGTCGAGGGGCTCGTCGGGGTCGAGTCCGGTCAGGGCGAGCCACTCGGCGACGAGCCCGGCGCTGTTGGCCGGCCACACACCGAGTGCGTCGCCGGCCTCGTAGGCGAGTTCACCGTCACGGGTGTCGAAGGCGAACTGCCGCACCTCCTTCTGGGACTCCGGCAGGCTCAGCAGCCGGTTGCCGACCAGGAGGGTGGGGAACGGAGAGTCCCTGGTGTACGCGGTGGGGACAGGAGCCGGCGGTGGGGTGGCGGCCGGGGTGCGCCCGGGCCCGGCCGGGCCGGGCGCGGTGGCCGCCTCCGCCGGCGCGGCAGGCTCCTCGCCGGCCGTGGCCAGAGCGGTGACGACCTGGCCCAGCCACTGTTCGGCGGCCTTCTCGTAGTCCGGTTCGCAGTCGGTGCGTTCCACCAGCCGGGTGGCGCCGAGCTCCGCAAGCCGCTCGTCGAGCCGGCGACCGTGACCGCAGAAGTCGTCGTAGCTGGAGTCGCCGAAGGCCAGGACCGCGTACCGGACGCCCGCCAGCCGCCCGGCATCCGGCGCGGACAGCGCCTGCCAGAAGCCGGCACCGTTGTCCGGGGCGTCACCGTCCCCGAAGGTGCTGGTGAACAGCAGCACGTCGGAGTCGGCGGTGAGGTGGGCCGGTGAGGCGTCCGCCATGGGAAGCAGTTCGGGGGAGAGGCCGGCCCGGGTGAGGTGGGACGCGGCTCCGGCGGCCGTCTCCTCGGCGTTGCCGGTCTGGGAGGCCCACAGCAGGACCAGGCGGCGAGTGGGGGTGGCGGTTCCGGGTGCGGTGGCGGCGCGGGAGTAGGCGCCGGCCAGGACCCCGTCCACCCACAGGGCGTTCCCCGGGGCGATGGGCGCGCCGGGAGGAAGGACCGGGACGCCGCCGTCGGGCGGTGAGAGGGCGAGGCCGGAGAGGTAGCCGGAGAGGTAGCGGCGCTCCGGCTCCGACAGGGGCGCTGCCGGGAGGTCACCGGTGCCGAACAGCGCGGCGAGCGCGGGGAGGGCGGCGCCCGCCGGGGCGGCTGCGGAAACCTGGGCCGGGACGGGGGGCACGGGGGCTCCTCGGTGCGCGGTGACGGCCACGGCGGGTTCGGGCCGGGGGCTCGCAGGCGTCACCGGGATGGGGGCGGCCGTCCGGGACAGGGCGACGGCGCAGGCCTTGAACTCGGGTTGGAAGGAGACGGGGTCGACGGCGTCGCTGGTGACGGCGTTGATGCTGAGGTACTCGCCGAAGAGGTCGTTCCAGTGGAAGGGGGCGAAACAGGTGCCGGTCCGGACCCGGTCGGTGACCACGGCGGGCAGGACGGCCCGTCCGCGGCGGGAGGCGACCTCGAGGTGGTCGCCCTCCCGGACGCCGAGTGCGCGGGCGTCCTCCGGGTGCACCTCCACGAACGGGCCGGGGTTGAGCCTGCCGAGCTTCGCCACCTTTCCGGTCTTCGTCAGGGTGTGCCACTGGTGCGGCAGGCGACCGGTGTTGAGGACGAACGGGAAGTCGTCGTCGGGGAGTTCGGCGGGCGGCAGATGGGGCCGGGCGAAGAACCGGGCGCGTCCGCCGGCGGTGGGGAAGGCCAGGCGGGGACGGGTGCCGTCCTCGCGTACCAGAGGGGTCTGACTCACACCGTCGTTGAGGTACCGGATCGGGTGGCGGTCCGTGCCGTCGCCGGCCGGGGCGGGCCACTGCACCGGTGCGGACCGCAGCCGCTCGTAGCTCACGCCCCGCAGGTCCCAGCCGGTGGCGGGGTTCCACGCCTGCTTGAGCTCCTCGAAGACCTCCTCGGCACAGGTATAGGTGAACGCCTCGGTGAAGCCCATCGCGCAGGCCACCCGGGCGATCAGCTGCCAGTCGGGCAGCGCCTGGCCGGGCGGGTCGACCACGCCCGGTACGAGAGTCAGGTTCCGCTCGGAGTTGACCATGACGCCGTCCGACTCCGCCCACAGCGTCGCTGGCAGCACCACGTCGGCGTAGGCGTTGGTCTCGGTCTCCGCGAAGACGTCCTGGGTGATGACGAGTTCGGCGGCCTCCAGGCCGGCGATGACGGTCCTGCGGTTGGCGACGGAGGCGACCGGGTTGGTGCAGATGATCCAGCACGCCTTGATCTCCCCGGCGGCCATCTGCTGGAACATCTCCACGGTGCCGCGCCCGACCTCGGTGCGCAGGGAGCCCTCGGGGATGCCCCACAACTCCTCGACGAAGGCGCGTTCGGTGTCGACGAGGACGGAGCGCTGGCCGGGCAGGCCGGGGCCCAGGTAGCCCATCTCGCGGCCACCCATGGCGTTGGGCTGACCGGTCAGCGAGAAGGGGCCGGAGCCCGGGCGGCAGATGGCGCCGGTGGCGAGGTGCAGGTTGACCAGGGCGTTGGTGTTCCAGGTGCCGTGGGTGGACTGGTTCAGGCCCATGGTCCAGCAGCTCATCCACGCGCCGGCCGCACCGATCCACCGCGCGGCCCGGCGGATGTCGGCCTCGTCGAGGTGGGTGATGGCGGCCACCCGGTCGGGCGGGTAGTCCGCGAGGAAGGCGGGCATCTCCTCCCAGCCCTCGGTGAAGTCGGCGATGAACTCCTCGTCGGTGTGCCCGTCCGCGACCAGCAGGTGCAGCAGGCCGTTGAGCAGCGCCAGGTCGGTGCCGGGCTCGATCTGCAGGAACAGGTCGGCCCGCTCGGCGGTCGCGGTACGGCGCGGGTCGACGACGATCAGCCTGGCGCCCGCCTTGACCCGGTCCATCATCCGCAGGAACAGGATCGGGTGGCAGTCGGCCATGTTCGAGCCGATCACGAGGAAGACGTCCGCGTGGTCGAAGTCCTGGTAGGACCCGGGCGGACCGTCCGCGCCCAGCGACAGCTTGTAGCCGGAACCCGCAGAGGCCATACACAGCCGGGAGTTGGACTCGATCTGGTTCGTCCGGACGAAGCCCTTGGCCAGCTTGTTGGCCAGGTACTGCGCCTCCAGGGACATCTGCCCGGACACGTAGAACGACAGGGCGTCGGGCCCGTGCTCGTCCAGGACCGCCCGCAGCCTGCCGGCGACCGTGGCGACGGCCTCGTCCACCTCCGTCTCGGCCGCCCGCCCCCCGCGCTCCGGGCGCACCAGCGCCTTCGCCAGCCGCCCGGGGGCGGCCATCAGGTCCGCACTCGTCGCGCCCTTGGTGCACAGACGGCCGTGGTTGACGGGGTGGCTGCGGTCCCCGGTCGCCCTGGCGACCCGGCGGCGGCCCTCGCCGTCCCGCCGGAGGTCGAGCACGATGCCGCAGCCCACACCGCAGTAGGAGCAGACCGTACGGACGCTGCCGTCCTTCACGTCAGAAGCCACCGGTACTCCACCCTGCTGCGCGTGCCCGCTCCCGTGCGGGGCCCTCGGACATCCGCCGAGCGGCGGCCCCTGGCGAAGGACCGTAGGGAGACCGGGTTTCGGGCCCGTCACGTGCCGGGGAAAATCGGGGTTACGCGGTGCGCACGGGCACTCCCGGCCCGGCGTGAGCTGACGTGCCCCGTGGCGCCCCGGCCGCAGCCCGCGGGCCCCGGCCGGCCACCCGCCGCACACTCCCCGCACCACCGCCGGCGCGCCCCGGCAGCAGCGCACCCGGGCCCGGCGCGCGCAGGGCGATCCGCCGTATCAGGTGCGGGAGGAGCCGGGTGACTGGACAGCCACCGGGGCGCCTGCCAGGTTGTGCCCGAGCCGCCCGTCAGGTCGCCCGGGACCCGGTAGGCGCGCCTCGGTGCCCCACGCTCCTCATCGCCCTGTCATGGAACCGCCCGCCGGTCGCGGGCCAGAACGGAGAAGCGGTGTCCGGAACCCTCACCCACGATCGCCTGTTGCGCAAGGACGAACTCCCCGCCGGCCTGGCAGGCCACCTGGCCGAGTTCACCCGCATCGCCGGGGCCCGGGACTTCCCGTGCGTCTTCGCCCCCCAGGCCCTGCGCCAGGACCAACTCCTCTTCGGCGCGGGCGACGTCCGGCAGGACGGCTGGGACGCCGCGGTCACCCTGATGGACCTGGCCGCCCAGGCCATCTGGGAGGACCCGGACCAGGTCGTCGTGGTCTGGCTGGACGGAATCGACAGCCGGGGCCTGGACGACGACCACCGGGCGTTCCGGCAGATCCTGTGCACGCTCCTGGAGGCGGACGGGGCGTGGCCGGACGACGCTCCCCGCGACCCGGCCGATCCCGGCTGGAACTTCTGGTACCGGGGCATCGACTTCTTCGTCAACGTCTCCACCCGCCACCACCGGCTGCGCCGCAGCCGCAACCTGGGCACCCCCTTCACCCTGGTCGTCCAGTCCCGCGCCAGCTTCGACCGGCTCCCGGGCAGCGCGGCGGCCGCCCGGCGCCGGATACGCCTGCGGCTCGCCCACTACGACGCGATCGCGCCCTCCCCCCACCTGGGCACGCACGGGGAGGCGCCGGAGCTGCCCCAGTACTTCCTCGGCGACAGCAACGGCTGCCCCTACCGGGCCCTGACGGCACAGGACCTGCCGGGGCGGCCCGCAACCGCGTGGAGGCAGGGGTGAGGCCACCCACCGGCCGGCGTGGGGCGCGGCAGGCCCTGGGCCTGATCCTGGTCGGCTCCACCGCGATCCAGCTCTCCTCCGCGCTGGCCGCGCGCCTGTTCGCCTCCCTCGGGCCGCTCCCGGTCAGCTCGCTGCGCACGGCGATCGCCGCCGTCATCCTGTGCGCGGTCTTCCGGCCCCGCCTGCGGGGCCGCAGCCGTGCCCAGTGGGCGTCCGTCGTCGCCTACGGTGTGGCCATGGCGGCCATGAACCTCTGCCTGTACTCGGCCATCGACCGCATCCCCCTGGGCGTCGCCGTCACCCTGGAGTTCCTCGGCCCGTGCGCCGTCGCCTTCCTCGCCTCCCGCAGGGTCCGGGAAGGGCTCTGCGCCGTGGCCGCGTTCGCCGGGGTCCTGCTGATCTCGGGGCCCGGCGGTCATTTCGACGCCGCCGGTTACGCCTTCGGCCTCGGGGCGGCGGCCTTCTTCGCCCTCTACACCGTCTTCGCGGAGAAGGTCGGGAAGGGCGATGCCGGGCTCTCGGGGCTGGCGCTGTCCGTGACGGTCGCGGCCGTGGTGTCGGCCCCCTTCGGCATCGGCGACGTGGCCGGGGTCACCGCGGGGCAGTGGCTGGTTCTCGCGGCCGTCGCAGCGATGGGCGTCGCCGTCCCCTATGCCGTGGACACGGTCGCCGCCCGGGTCTCCTCGGCCCGCGTGGTGGGCACCCTGTTCAGCATCGACCCGGTGGTCGGATCGCTGGCCGGGTTCCTGGTCCTGCGGGAACACCTCGGCTGGCTCTCCGTCACCGGCATCCTCGTCGTGGCCGCGGCGGGCGCCGCCGTGGTCTGGTGTGCCGGGCCCCCACCGGTCCCCGAACCGCCGCCCGCGCAGGCGGAGCCCGCAGCCGCCGCGGGCGACGGCGGGAGCGGGACCGTCTCGACGACCCGGGTCTGAGGAGGCGGGGCGGGACCCCGCACCCGGCGGGGCCCCGCACCCTTCACACCCGGTCGGCCGCGATCAGCAGGTACTGGAAACTGCCGTTGCGGTAGGCGTTGAGGAAGGTGTCCTCGATGCCGGTGACCAGGTGGTCGGCCTGGCGGCGCAGTTCCCAGTACGGGATGGCGGCCTGCGTCAGGTCCTCGACATGCACGGGGACGAGCCGGTTGCGGGCCATGGCGCGGAAGTACTCCGAGCGCGGATGGATGTCGCAGATGTAGTGGGCGTTGATGAGGGAGACCTCGCGGGAGGCCTGGCCGTAGGTGTCGTTGTAGCAACCGGTGACGGTCACGTAGCGGCCACCGCGGCGCAGCAGCCGCGCGTGCTCGGCGAAGAGCAGGTCCAGTTCGACGTACATGGTGGACTCGTTGTTCCAGGACGCCGCGTAGGCGCCGGTGGCGAGACCGGTGTCGAGCATGTTGCGGTGGTGGTAACGGACCTTGCCGTCGATGCCGCGTTTACGGGCCTGCTCGTTCGCGAAGGCGGCCTGCTTGGCCGAGATCGTCACACCGTCGGCGTGGCAGCCGTACCGCAGGTGTGCCGTCACGCTGCCGCCGCCACGTCCGCACCCGGCGTCGAAGACGCGGTCCTCGGGGGCGAGGTCACCGAGGTGGGAGGCGAGGAGTTCGGCCTGGGCGTGCTCCAGCCGGTGCAGTTCGGCAGTTATCCGGGTGCGGCGGCGCTCCGGGTCCTGCTCCTCCAGCACCGACCGGTCGGCCTCGCCCAGGCCGTAGTGGTGGTGGTAGAGGTCGTCGATCATCCCGAGTTCGAGGTTGACCGGGTTCTCCTCGGCGTTCCAGTAGTCCGCGACGCGGGACTGGTACACGGACTGGGTCGGCACCTGTGCGGAGGCGGTGCCGGCATGAGCGGTGGTCAAGGTGTCTCCTTGCTGTGGTGCGTCTGGCGGTGGTGGGCCCGGCGGTCGGACGGGTCCGGGCTCACCAGTAGTTCGGCAGGTGGTACCGGCGGGTGTTGGTCGAGTGCCACTCGTGGTTGCCGGCGACCCAGTCGTCCAGGCCGCGGACGTACCGGGCCACGAGTGGTGAGAGAGCGGACACCAGGGCGGACTCCGCCTCGAAGGCCTCCATGACCTCGTTGTGGATCTGGACACTCCTGAGGTAGGCGGTGCGCAGGCCGCAGCGGTCGTTGGCCGCCACCACCTGGGGGAGGTTGAGGTGTTCGGGGTCGCTCTCCAGCTCCTTGGTGAAGGAGTACAGGTCGTTGACGATGGTGGTGGCGTTGCAGGCCAGGGCGGTGACACGTTGGACTTCGGGCCGGGCGTAGAGCGCTTCGGGCAGTTCGTAGCCGTCCACCGCGTCGACGATGGACAGGCAGGGGCGGAAGTTGTTGAACTGCCGCATGACCAGGTACTCCCAGACCCGGGGCATGTGACGCGACTGGGCCCAGGAGGCCTCGGCGAGGTAGCCCAGGTGGAGTCGGGCAACGTCGTGGACGAAGCGGCTGACCTGGCTCGGCGTGGCGATTTCGGCGAAGTCCCTGAGCGCCCAGTGGTAGGACCGCAGCGGCCCGTCGGCCTGCACTCCCTCGCGCCACTGCGCCTCCTGCGCCGCGGTGGAGTGGAACGGGTCGAGGGCCGACTGGGCCAGGACCAGCCGCCCGCCCAGGGCGCTCCGTTCGGCGCCCCGGCCCTCGTCCTCCTCGCAGTAGCAGCTGTCGACGATGTTCTCCGCCAGCAGCAACTTGCCGGCGACGGTGAGCCGTTCGAGGTCGGCCGCCGCGGGGTGCTGCAGCGCCACGGCCCGGCCCACCTGGAACTCCGCGAAGTCGCCGCTCCAGGCCGGGGGGAACAGGTCCAGCTCGCGGGCCCACTCCTCCAGCCGGTGGTCGACCTCCGCGGCCTTCTGCGGGTCCGCGGGGGTGGCGGGGCGGTACCTCAGGCCCGGGACCGCCCCACCGCGGCGGCTGGGCGCGGTGCGGGCGAGGCTCGGTGGGCCGGGAAGCGTGAACGGGGTGGCGGCCTGCGGGGAGGTGCTCATGGTTTCGTGCTCCACCTGATCGGTCGGCGGTCGGGGCCGATCCGGACCTTCTCCAGGACGCCGGCCGCGTCGGGTACGAGGATGGCCAGTGAGTAGTGGGCGGTGACGGGGTACTTGGGGGCGGCGGCCTCGTCGAGGCCCGTGAAACGGGACGTCGAGGCCGGGCTGGAACTCCTCAGGGATGCCGGTCCGGTACTGGCACACCCCCTCCCAGGACGGTGGAACGAAGGCGCACGGGACGGCCTGCGGCCGGCGGGACGTCCGGTGTGCGCAGGCCAAGCCAAACAGGGCGGAGGAGGGGGCCACCACGGCGTGAAAGGGGGCGCTCACGCGTTCGCCGGGCACAAACATCGAAAGGAAGCGGCAGGGGTGGTGTGCCCTCCGCGCGCGCCGTGCGGTCGCGGCGCGCGCCGGGGGCGGTCGGCGCAGGCCGGGCGCGAGCGGCACGGTCCGGGCGGTGGCCGGCCGGCAGGCCGGTGCCGGCCGGGCTCCGCGCCGGCCTGATCCAAAAGAAAGGCCCTGGCCCTGCATTGCCTTCAACCCCCGAACGCAGCCGCTCGGTTTCAGCCACTCCCGCGTTCACAATTGACAGGTGCATGTGGCCTGACAAAGCTCTGGGACGCGCGCTCGTCCGCCGGTTCCCCGACCGGGCCGAGGCCCCACCCTCCGGACCGCGCGCCACCGCCTGGAAAGCGGTCGTGCACGTGCGCGACCGCCTCACCCCCACCCAGGGAGGACACGTGTCCCCAGTAAGGCCCCTCCGCCGACGTCCCGCGGCGCTCCTCGCAGGCGCCACCCTCGCCCTGCTCGCCTGCGCCTTCGGCGCCACGCCCGCGGCCCAGGCCGCCGGCACCACCACCCCCGCCCTCGCCGCGGCCGGCGACCCGCCGCCCGACTCGTTCTGGGGCGACACGGGTTCCATACCGGCGGCGCAGAACGTCCTCACCGTCGCGGTCCTGAACCGGACCAACGGCAAGTACCCCGACGACCAGGTCTTCTGGACCTTCAACGGTGAGACGCACTCCATCGCCGAACAGCCCTACCTCGACATGCCCGCGAACTCCGCCGGCCGCATGTACTTCCACCTCGGTTCGCCCGACAGCCAGTACTCCGACTTCATCGAGTTCACCGTCGGGGCGGACGTCTTCAACGGCAACACCACGCGCGTCGACGGCTTCGGGCTGAAGCTGGCCATGCGACTGCACTCGCACGACGGGTCGGACGCCCAGGTGGGCGAGGACTACGCGACCTTCCAGCAGGACCGGGACGCCACCTTCAAGGAGTTCAGCGACGAGGTCCCGGCCGAGTTCAAGCAGCTCGCGACGGTACAGGCGCCCTACCACATCCCGGCGCCGGGCAGCGTGGCCGCGTTCCAGCCCGGCGGGGCGAACGCCGACTACTTCACCGGGTACGCCCAGTCGGTCGGCGTGAACGCCACCACGCAGCAGATCACCGGGTGCTCGGGACCGCTGGCCAACGACGCCGCCACCTGCTCGGCGCTCAACCGGCACGTGGCGCAGCTGCCCCAGGACCAGTGGTCGACGCCCGGCCTCTTCTACCAGGCGGCACCCGCCAACTACTACGCCAAGTTCTGGCACGACCACGCCATCAACCACCTCGCCTACGGCTTCCCCTACGACGACTACGCGGGCCAGTCCTCGTTCGTCTCGCACGGCGACCCGCAGTGGCTGGAGGTCGCCGTCGGCTGGTGAGGCCACTGCCGCACGGCACCCGCGGCGTGCCCCGGCCGAGCGCCGGGGACGTCGCGGGAGGGGCCGGCGCACCTAAGCCGCGCCCCGCGGGGCCTGCCCGGGGCCACCGGTCGCAGTGGTGCCTCCGGGCGGTGCTCGCGGGCGCTGCTCAGCGTTGTGCGAGTGCCCCCACCAGGTAGGCCAGGGCGGCGGAGTTGGTGTCCAGGGCGCCGGTGCCGAGGTTGGCCAGGCGGTCACAGGCCTGGTGGTAGCAGGAGTCGAACATCTCGCCCGCCCGGCCCCCGAACAGGGCGGCCTGCTCCGCCGTCTTCACCTGGAGGTTGCCGCCGTCCAGCCCGGCCACCGCGACACCCGCCTCCTTGAAGACCAGGTGGTCGGAGCCCACGTTCTCCGGCGTCACCCGCTGGTACGGGAGGCCGCGGCGGTCGAAGTAGCCGGCGAGCAGGTCGGCCGCCTCGTGCCCAAAGCCCCCGGGCGAGTCCCAGACGAACCTGCCGGCGTTGGGTGAGGCGATCAGCTCGCCGTTGAGCAGCACCGAGATCCGGGCCTTGGCGGCGTCCGAGAGGTGGGAGACGTAGTAGCCGGAGCCGACGTCGACCAGCTCCTCGGCGCCCCAGAAGGCGAACCGCACCTTCTCCCTGACCCGCGACTGCTGCGGGGCGAGGGCGAGCGCCGTCTGCAGCACCGCCGCCGCAGTCGAACCGTTGTCGTTGATGCCGGGCCCCTCGGGGACGCTGTCGAGGTGGGCGCCGGCCATCACCACGTGGTCCGGGTCGCCCCCCGAGGTCTCGGCCAGCAGATTCTCGGTGGTGCGGGACACCTCCTCGCCGCGCAGGGTCAGCCGGACACCGGTCGCGCCGGCGCGTGCCTGGCGGGCCAGCCGCTCGCCGTCGCTCTGGGAGACGGTCGCGACGGGCAGCGAGAGGGAGGCCATGGCCTGGAGACGGTAGATGTTGCCGGGGACGGGCGTCGGGTACCACAGGACCACCGCACGGGCCCCCGCGGCGGCGGCCGCAGCCTGCTGACCGCCCCAACCGCAGGCGTCCCGGGGCATCAGCACGACGGAACCGGCGACCGGCAGACCGGCGTAGTCCGCCGCTGAGCAGCCGGTGCGCCCTTCGGGCAGCGCCACGACGGGCGCGGACAGGCCGGCGGCGTCGGTCTGCGGAGACCGGCGGACCATGAAGGTGCGCACCTCCCGCGAGGAGCCGGTGGCCGCGTCCGTCACGGACAGGCTCTCGCGGCGCACCGCGAAGTCCGTGTAGGGGACGGCCTGCCGGGTGACGCGGTACCCGGCGGCGGTGAGCTTTCCGGCGACGTAGTCGGCCGAGGCGGTGAAGCCGGGCCCGGCGTAGCCGCGGTTCCCGCCGTTCGCATCCGCGATGTTCTGGAAGGCCGTCAGATGCGGCAGCACGCTGGCGGCGGTGACCTCCCGGGCGAGCCGGTCGGCGAGCGTCCCGGTGGCGGGGCCGCCGGCGGCGGGCGGGGCGGACACCGGCGCACCGGCCGCCGCCGGTGCGGTGAACGCCACCAGCAGGGCGGCGGCCGCGGCCACCCCCCGGCCGGACGCGAGGATCTTTCGCATGCTCTCCCTTTCGTGCGGGGCGCGGCCGTCGACGGGCGCCGTGCCGCGAGGTGTTGGGCCCACCGGGCAGGGGCAGGCGGGAGCGGCCCCGCGGCGCCGGAGCAGGTGCGGGGCCGGGCGGGAAGGCCGGCCGATGCCGTCAGGCGGTACCGGCGGGCTGCGGCCTGGCGGCTTCGGCCCGGCGCGCGGTGAGGGTGAGTTCGCTCAGGCCGCGCAGCGTGGCGGTGGGCTCGTACACCGGTGGGCGCACCGCCTCGAACCGGACCCCGGCGCGCAGGCAGGCCTCCAGCACCGCTCGCAGTTGCATCGACGCAAAGGCCGCGCCGAGGCAGGCGTGCGCGCCGCGCCCGAAGGTCAGGTGCAGGCCGCGGCGGCGCTCCAGGCCGACGGAGTCGGGGGCGGGGAAGACGGCCGGGTCGCGGTTGGCCGCGGCGAGGAAGAGCAGGACGACGTCCCCCCGCGGGATGCGGTGACCGCCGAGGACCCGCTCGGCCACGCACACCCGGGCGTCCGCCTGCACCGGCGTCTCCAGGCGCACCAGTTCGTCCACCAGGGTGTCGAGAGCCTGTGCCGCCTCCGCCCGGTCCAGCAGCCCCGGGGTGGTCGCCAGCCGCGCCATGGCGTTGCCCATCAGGCGGCTCACCGACTCGTAGCCGGAGTGCAGGACACCGCGCATCGAGTTCTCCAGCACGGCCCGCGAGACGGTGCCCTCCTCCTGCCGCATCCGCTCGGCCGCGCCCAGGAAGCCGTCCGGCGGCGCCTCGTCCAGCCAGGTGCCGACCAGTCGGGTCAGTTCGCGGCGGGCCGCGAGGCCGGGGGCGCCGCGCCCGGGGTCGAGCCCGGCGTCCATGGAGCGCACCACGGCGTTGGACGTCGCCTCGAAGGCGGCGCCCTCGGGAGCCGTCACGCCCAGGAAGTCGCACATCGTGCGCAGGGCCACCGGGCGGGCGTAGCGCCCGACGAAGTCGATCTCGCCCCGCTCGGCGAGGAGCGTCCGCAGTCCGGCGGCGGCGATGTCGGTGACGTGTGCGGCCATCGAGGCGGGGGACTGCACGTGCAGGGCGTTGACCAGGAGGTGCCGGACCGCGCCGTGGTCCGGGGGGTCGAGCGACTGGATGCTGAGCATGGCGTCGGGCACGTCCTCGCCTGCGCGGCGGAAGTCCGAGCCGAAGCCCGCGGTGTCGGCCAGCACCCGCCGGCACTCCTCGTACCCGGTGACGACCCAGGCGCCCAGGACCTCGTGCCACTGGACGGTGCCGGTCTCCCGCAGCCCGCGGTAGAACACGTGCGGGTCGGCGACGGCCTCGGGGGACAACGGGTCGTACCGCGGTGCGGGGGAAGCGTCCATGATCCGTGTCCTCTGCCTGGCGTGCCTGACCTGCCTGACGGGCCCGGCGCGGAGCAGTGGTCCGTCTTCCGCACCGCGGTGCTGCGGTCGCGGCGGCTGCCTCGAAGGCGCAGGCCGCGACCGCCACGAATTCACCAGAGGTAGCGCATGTCGGTCTCCTCTCGTCGAGGACCGTGTCCCGCCAACTGCCCATGGGGTGGAGGGAGTTGGTCCTGCTTGGAGCGCTGGCGGGGAGATGCTGGCACAGCCCCCGGGGGGCGTCAACGGAGTCAAAAAGCAAAGGGGACCGCCGGTGTCTGCAAATTCGGTCCCGAGCAGGGGAGAAGTGCGTGACAGAAAATTACCCACGTTGCCTTTGTGAAATGGCACTCCGAGGTGTTTTTCCGTATGTTTCCCCATTCGTTCCCGAGGTGTTCTCCGCGGACGGGCGATCGCCTTGCGGACAAGCCGCCGCCTCCCGGTCGCCGGACGTCCACCGCGCCTTCGGCGGGGACGGCGGGAGCCCTCCCGGAGCCGGGTGCCCATGGATCCGCTCGGTGTGGCATGTCTCACGGAGGGTGCCCGGCGCGCGGTCCCGGGTCTGGATGTGTTCGGATGGGGAAGGGGTGCCGCGGCGGCCGGTCCGGGGAACAGCTCCCAGGGCCGTCCCGTTGCCCCAGCGGGTGGCCCGGTCATCTGGGTACCCGCCAACGGAGCAGGCACGAAACCGACCCACACCGGAAGCAGGTACAGCTGATGAGCACGGTCGAGCTCACCAAGGACAACTTCGACGAGATCGTCTCCGCGAACGACTTCGTCCTGATCGACTTCTGGGCCGAGTGGTGCGGCCCGTGCAAGCAGTTCGGGCCGGTCTTCGAGAAGTCCTCGGAGAAGCACGAGGACCTGGTCTTCGCCAAGGTGGACACGGAGGCCCAGCCCGAGCTGGCCCAGGCCTTCCAGATCCAGTCCATCCCCACCCTCATGATCGTCCGGGAGAACATCGCCGTGTTCGCCCAGCCCGGCGCGCTGCCGGAGGCGGCCCTGGAGGACGTGATCGGCCAGGCCCGCAACCTCGACATGGAGGAGGTCCGTGCCTCCGTCGCCGAGGCGCAGGCCCAGGAGCAGCAGGGCGGCCAGGGGGCTGAGGGAACGCAGGGCACCGGTGCGTGACCTTCTGCTCATCCGCCACGGTGAGACGCCGTGGAGCAGGTCCGGCCGGCACACCAGCTACTCCGAGCAGGAGCTGACGCCGGAGGGTGAGGACGAGGCCCGGTCGCTGCGGCCGGTCCTCGCCGGCCGTGATGTCGCGGCCACCTTCGTCAGCCCCCGCAAGCGCGCGCTGCGCACCGCCGACCTGGCAGGGTTCGAGGACTACACCGTCGACCCCGACCTGGCCGAGTGGGACTACGGCGGCTACGAGGGGATCACCACCGACGAGATCCACCGGGAGCGGCCCGACTGGTTCCTGTTCACCGACGGCGTCGCGCCCGGCGGACCGGACCACCCGGGTGAGCAGCCGGCGGACGTCGGAGCCCGCGCCGACCGCGTGCTGGCCCGCCTGGAGCCGTTGCTGGCCCAGGAGGACGGGGAGGGCGACGTGGCGGTGGTGGCCCACGGGCACTTCCTCCGCGTCCTGACCGCCCGGCGACTGGGCCTGCCGCCCTCGGCGGGGGCGCTGTTCACCTTCCACACCGGGGTCGTGGGCCTCATCGGCACCGAACACGGGCGCCCCGCCCTCCTGGCCTGGAACGCCCGCAGCATCTGATCGGGTCAGGGCGGAGAACAGCGGCCGCGCCCGCGTCGGTCGGCCGCCGAGGCCCCGGTCGCCGGCCGGGACGCCCCAGGCTCCGGGCACCGGCGGACACCCCGCGAGCCCCCCGGGGTCTTGCACCTTCCGCGCGCCGGACGGGTGTTCCGGGGGACGCCGAACCGTGCCGCAGCGGCCGGCTCTCACGCTCTGGCCTGAGAGCCGGCCGCTTTGGGCGGTGGCCGCTCAGGGGGCCAGCGGGTCGAGTTCCAGCGGCGCGATCCGGCCCTCGATCATGGCGCCCAACCCCAGCACGGGACAGACGTCAGGCTGCTCCGCCACCCGTACCGGCATGCTCGTGGCCTGCCGGATCATCGGCTCCAGCCCCGGGATCAGGGCGCTGCCGCCGGCCAGCACGATGCCGCTCCCGCCGAGGTCGGCCACCAGGTCCGGCGGGCAGCGGCGCAGCACCGCGCCGATCGCGTCCAGGATGGCCGTCAGCGGCGTGTTCACGGCCGAGCGGACCTGGTCGGTGTCGACCAGCACCGTCCGCGCCAGGCCGCTGACCACGTCACGGCCGTGGACCTCCTGCGGTGCCGGGGTGAGTTCGCCGTCACCGGAGAGCAGCATCTGCAGCGGCCGGATCGCCTGCTGCGGCAGCATCAGCTCGTGGTGGAGGCGCAGGTGCTGCACCACCGCCTCGTCGATGGCGTTGCCACCCACCGGCACCGTCTCGGCGGCGACGATCGAGCCCAGCGAGAGGACCGCCACCTGCGTGGTGCCGGCGCCCGCCACCACGATCATCGTGGCCTCGGGCTGCTCCACGGGCAGCCCCGCCCCCACGGCTGCGGCCACCAGCGTCTCCACCAGCTCCACCCGGCGCGCCCCGAGCCCCGTCAACGTCTCCACCGCGGCCCGCTGCGCCAGCGGCTCGCTGCCGTAGGGCAGGCACACCGCGGCGCGCATCGTGGGCCAGCGGCGCCAGGCGCGGGTCAGCCGCCCGCCGACCAGGTGACGCAGCAGGCGCTGGGCGATGTCGATGTCGACGACCGTCCCGCCGGAGACCGGGCGGACCACCCGGATGTAGCCGGGCGTCCGGCCGTCCATCAGCTCCGCCTGCGCGCCCACCGCCAGCAGGGCGCCGGAACGGGTGTTCACTGCTGCGGCAGTCGGTTCGTCGACGATCAGCCCCTTTGCCTTGGTGTAGACCCGGGTGCGCGCGGCGCCGAGGTCCACGGCGACCGAGCAGCGGCGCACCTGCGCGAGGGTGGCTGTCATGGAACGCGTCCTCCCCACGTGAGCGGTGGCGGGCGGTGCCGGGATGGGCCCCGCTCCACGCCATCCTGCGGGAGCGGCAGGGGTGCCGCCCGCCGGGCGGGGCCGCCCGGGCGAGTGGCCGGGCGGGGTGCCGGCGTCCCGCGGCAGGGCCCTTCCACGCTGCCGGACGGGCTGTGACCAGCGGGGACGCGCGGGGCGGGCGGCTCAGGGCAGCAGCCGCTGGAAGAGCCCCCAGGTGAACTCCGCCACGCGGGGGAGGGGCCGGTCCCCGTGCCCCGCACCGCCGCCCGGCCCGCCACCGGGGCCCTCCGGGGCGGTGAAGGCCAGGTTCCAGCGGGTGGGGGCCGAGCCCTCCATCGGACGGGCCGGGGCGAACGCGCGGGCCACCTCGTCGACCGTGGCCGACCACGGCCGCAGGTCCGTCACCGAGCGCAGCACCGGCGCCGGCGCCCCCGGGGCCCGCACCAGCCACGCGTTCCACACCGCACCGTCCTCGGCGGTGAGCACCTCGAAGCGGAGGGTGGGCCAGAGCGGCACCGGCCAGCGGTGCACCCGGCAGGTCAGGTCCCCGACGCGGCGCAGCCCCGTCTCCGCCGGCGGCCCGAGGTGGGAGCGGTAGCGTCGCAGCCCGCCCCCGGCACGGGGCGAGTGCGCCAGCGCCTGCCAGCGGCGGTTGGCGTCCCGCAACTGCGCCCGGGAGACCCCGAGCGTCCGCAGCGCGTCCGCCACCGCGTCCGGCTGGTGGTCGGCCATCCGCCGCAGCAGGACGAGCTGGAACCGCAGCGGCCCCGGCAGCTCGGCCGCGGCTCCGGGCGAGGAGGAGGCGTTCACCCACCCATCCTCGCGCGCCCCACCGACACCGACTGCGTCAGGCGGTGCGGCCCGCCTGTCCGGGAGCGGTGACCTGCCGTGGTCGGCACGCCTGCGGCGGGGGCGCCCGACGGGTCCCGGCCGCAGGTACTACCGTCGGGTAACGAAACGCGTCCTCCCCACCGGGCCGCCCCCGCGGCCTGCGGGTGAGCAGGCACACGGCTGACACGGCGGTGTGCCGGGCACCCGGCAGGGAGGCGCGCAGGCGTCACCCCCACGCATGCTTCTCAGAAAGGCCGACCTCATGCCCGAGATTCCCACCACCGGTCGCGAATGGCACCTCGTCGCCCGCCCGCAGGGTTGGCCGCAGCCCTCGGACTTCGCCCTGCGCGAGGTCTCCGTGCCGGAGCCTGCAGAAGGCCAGATCCTGGTCCGCAACCGCTACTTCTCCGTCGACCCGTACATGCGCGGCCGCATGAACGACGTGAAGTCCTACGTGCCGCCCTTCCAGCTCGACGAGCCGATGGACGGCGGGGCCGTGGGCCAGGTGCTCGTCTCGCGCGCCGAGGGCTTCAAGGAGGGCGACCACGTCCTGCACGGGCTGGGCTGGCGCGAGTACGCCGTCCTCGACGCCCGCCACGCCACCACCGTCGACCCCGAGGCCGCGCCACTGCCGGCCTACCTCGGCGTGCTGGGCATGCCGGGCCTGACCGCCTACGCGGGTCTGCTGGAGGTCGCCTCCTTCAAGGAGGGCGACGCCGTCTTCGTCTCCGGCGCGGCGGGCGCGGTGGGCAGCGAGGTCGGCCAGATCGCGAAGCTCAAGGGCGCCTCGCGGGTGATCGGCAGCGCCGGCTCCGCCGACAAGGTCCGCGCCCTCGTCGACGAGCTCGGCTTCGACGCGGCCTTCAACTACAAGGACGGGCCGGTCGCCGACCAGCTGAAGGAGGCGGCCCCCGACGGCATCGACGTCTACTTCGACAACGTCGGCGGCGACCACCTGGAGGCGGCCATCGGCCGGCTCAACGTCCACGGCCGGATCGCGGTCTGCGGCATGATCTCGCAGTACAACGCCACCGAGCCGACGCCGGCGCCCCGCAACCTCGCGCTCGTCATCGGCAAGCGGCTGCGCATCCAGGGCCTCCTGGTCAAGGACCACGCCCACCTGCGCGACCAGTTCGTCCGCGAGGTCTCGGCGTGGATCCGCTCCGGCGAGCTGAAGTACCGCGAGACGGTCGTCGAGGGCGTCGAGAACGGCGCCGACGCCTTCCTCGGCATGATGCGCGGCGAGAACACCGGGAAGATGGTCGTCAGCCTGGGTGAGTGAGCGTGCGGCTCACTGGTTAGGCTCACGGCAGGCCGTCGCGGACGTGGGCGCGATCCGCGGCGCACGCACAGGAGGTTCGTATGTCCAGCCACCCCGTCGACGTCGTCTACACCGCCGTGGCCACCGCGGAGAACGGCCGGGACGGCCGGGTCGCCAGCGATGACGGCAAGCTCGACGTCGTCGTCAACCCGCCGAAGGAGCAGGGCGGTTCCGGCGCCGGCACCAACCCCGAGCAGCTCTTCGCCGCCGGCTACAGCGCCTGCTTCCAGGGCGCGCTCTCGGTCGTGGCGCGTCAGGAGAAGAAGGACGTCTCCGGCTCGCGGGTGACCGCGCACGTCGGCATCGGCAAGACCCCGGCGGGCGGCTTCGGCCTCACCGTCGAGATCGTCGCCTCGATACCGAACGAGGACGAGGCCACCGCCAAGGAGCTGGTGGAGAAGGCGCACCAGGTGTGCCCCTACTCCAACGCCACCCGCGGCAACATCGACGTCACCCTCACCGTGGCCTGACGTCACCCGGCACGACGGCCGAGGGCCCACCTGGCCCGAGGCCGACGGCGGCCCCGCGAAGCGCCCCGGGCGCGTCGCGGGGCCGCCGTGCTGCACGGGCCCCGCGCACGACGCAGGCCGCTGCCCCAGGCCCGAGGCGCCGTGCCCGGCACAGCCGTTCCGCGCCGGAGAGTGGCGCTCGGCCGCGCACTGACAGCCTGTTACCCGCCACCACCGGGCCCCTGGTACGTCCGGCCGGAGCGGTTGACATCCATAGGAGCATCCGGGCGCACCTGTCCCGCACCCACCTCCGGACCCCGGACCGGCACGTGTTGCGTTGGAGCGCACTCCACCGCCTAGGTTCGCCGGCATGCGATACAGCAAACTCGGAACGACCGGACTGGAAGTCTCCGCCATCACCCTGGGCTGCATGAGCTTCGGCGAGCCGGACCGGGGCGGCGAGCCGTGGTCGCTGGGCGCGGAGGCCGGCCGGGACATCATCAGGCAGGCCCTGGAGAGCGGCGTCAACTTCCTCGACACGGCCAACGGGTACAGCGCCGGAAGCAGCGAGGAGATCGTCGGCCAGGCGGTCAGGGACTTCGCCCGGCGCGAGGAGGTCGTCCTCTCCACCAAGGTCTGGATGCGGATGCGCCCCGGCCCCAACGGCGCCGGGCTGTCCCGCAAGGCGATCTTCACCGAGCTCGACGCCTCCCTGAAGCGACTGGGGACCGACTACATCGACCTGTACCAGATCCACCGCTGGGACTACGACACCCCGATCGAGGAGACCCTGGAGGCGCTGCACGACGCGGTCAGGTCCGGGAAGGTCCGCTACATCGGAGCCTCCTCCATGTACGCCTGGCAGTTCACCAAGGCCCTGTACCTGGCCGACCTGAACGGCTGGACCCGGTTCGTGTCGATGCAGGACCACTACAACCTCATCCACCGGGAAGCAGAGCGGGAGATGCTCCCGCTCTGCGCCGACCAGGGCATCGGCGTGATCCCGTGGAGCCCGCTGGCGCGGGGCAGGCTGACGCGGGCCCGGGACACCGCCACGGTACGTGCCGAGACCGACGAGGGCGGCAGGATCCTCTACCGCGACGGGGACCAGGCGGTGGCCGAGCGCGTTCACGAGATCGCGGGCAGGCGGGGTCTGTCCGCGGCCCAGGTCGCTCTGGCCTGGGTCATGCGCAACCCGGTGGTGACCTCGCCCATCGTCGGGGTCACCAAGCCGGCCCAACTGGCCGACGCGGTCGCCGCGGTGGACGTCGAACTCGACGAGGACGAGGCCGCCTACCTGGAGGAGCCCTACCAGCCGCACGAGACCGCCTACCTGGCGGAGTCCTTCTACAAGTCGCGGCCTGCGGCGGGCGCCCGGTAGTCCGGGCTACCGCCGGGCCTCCGACGAGTCCCCGGCCTCGGCTGCCGCAGCCCGGCGGCGCTCGCGGGCGGTCGAGCGCGACTGCACGCTCCGCGCGCTCTCCCCGCCGGCCCGGCCTTTGGAAAGCGCCCGGCGAGCTGCTTCCCAGCGGCGTCCGGGCTCCGCACCAGCTCCGCCGGGTGCCCGGTGACGGGGACGTCCGGGCTCAGCCCGGCCGGCGCGTCCTCCTCCGTCCGCCGGGCCGGAGGCGGTCGGCCGCGCACCCCGGCCCGGGCCGCTTGCCGGCGTTGGCCGGGTCCAGCGCCTCTGCCCCGCCCAGCAGCGCGCACGGCGACGCCGGGTTCGGCCGCCGACCGCACGACGTCCTCGCCCCGAGCAGCGCGGGCCTCACCGGCCCTCCGCCCCACCTGCCGGTTCCCCACCGGGCTCCGGCGTCGTCGGCTGCGAGGGGGCGCCCGCGGTCGCCTCGCCCGTCAACAGCCGCACGAAGTCCCGGAACGCACCTGCCATGTCCACCTGCTCCGGGTCCAGCAGCCACTGGAGTTGAAGCCCGTCCATCACGGCCACCAGCAGCGGCGCGGCCTGCTGCGGTGTGAGCCCGCCCGGCAGCCGCTCCCCGAACTCCGCGCGCAGCGAGTCCGCCATGGCGGCGCGCACGGCCCGGAACCGCTGCTCGAAGAAGGCACGCGCGGGGTGGTCCTCGGTGACGCTGTCCCCGGCGAGCACCGTGTAGGTCTGCACCAGCCCGGGCCGGCCGGAGTTGTAGTCGACGAGCTGGGTCAGGGTCTCCGAGCGCCACCCCTGGTCCGCCGCCGCGGCCAGGTCCCACCGGTCACGCTCCTCCAGCACCCCGACGAGCAGCATCTCCTTGTTGGGGAAGTGGTGCAGCAGCCCCTGCTGGGTCAGGCCGGCGCGTTCCGCCACGGCCGCCAGCGAGGTACCGCGGTAGCCGCGTTCGGCGATGAGTTCCAAGGCGGCCTCGACGATGGCCTGACGCCGCGCCGCCCGCTGGGCCGCCCGCCCGCGGCCCTGCCGGGCCCCCGCCTCTCGTGCGCTCACGCCGCCGAGCCTAACCCCGGCCCGGGGGCCGGGTTCCGGGGGCCGAGCCTAACCCCGGCCCCCGGAACCCGGCCGGAGGGCCGAAGAAAGGTCACGAATGGCTAACCACACCTACCGCACGCCAGGTGACGGGGCCAGAATCCCGAGCAGGGACACGGCGGCGGCGCTGCTCCGCGCAGGGGGCGGAACACCCCGCACGCCGTTGCCCGTCCCGCCGCACACCCGAGCGCACAAGGGAGCCCCTCCTCATGACGCCACACCCGCACGCCGCAGCCGTCGAGGACGCTTTGCGCGCCCTCGACCTCGACGCCAAGACCCGCCTGCTGGCCGGCCAGGACATGTGGACGCTGCCCGCACTCCCGCAGATCGGCCTGCGCTCCCTGGTGATGTCGGACGGGCCCATCGGGGTGCGCGGCCTGGCCTGGGGCGCCGAGGACCCCTCCATCGCCCTGCCCAGCCCCACCGCCCTCGCCGCCACCTGGGACCCCGGGCTCGCCCGCCGCGCCGGCCGGCTGCTCGCCCAGGAGGCCCGCCGCAAGGGCGTCCACGTGCTGCTCGCCCCCACGGTCAACCTGCACCGCTCGCCGCTGGGCGGCCGCCACTTCGAGGCATACTCCGAGGACCCGCTGCTCACCGGGGTGATCGGCACCGGCTACGTCCGCGGCGTGCAGGACGGCGGCGTCGGCACCACCGTCAAGCACTTCGTCGCCAACGACGCCGAGACCGACCGCCTGACCGTCGACAACCGCGTCTCCGACCGCGCCCTGCGCGAGCTCTACCTCGCCCCCTTCGAGGCCATCGTCCGCGACGCCCGGCCATGGGGCGTCATGACCGCCTACAACCAGGTCAACGGCGTCACCATGACCGAACACCGCGACCTCGTCCAGGGGGTGCTGCGCGGCGAGTGGGACTTCGACGGCGCCAACGTCTCCGACTGGACGGCCGCCCGCGACACCGTCGGAGCCCTGCGCGGCGGCCTCGACCTGGCCATGCCCGGCCCCCGCACCGTCTACGGCCCCGCGCTGGCCGAGGCGGTCCGCGAGGGCCGGGTCGAGGAGGCGGAGGTGGACGAGGCGGTGCGGCGGGTGCTGCTGCTGGCCGCACGCACCGGGGCGCTGGAGGGCGTGGCGCCCGCCGTCGACCCGGCCGAGGTGCCCGCCGGGATCGACGGGCGCGCGCTGGCCCGCGAGATCGCCTCCCGCGCCATGGTCCTGGTCCGCAACGAACCCGTCGCCGCCACCGCGTCCTCCGCGACCCCGCTGCTCCCGCTCGACGTCCGCAGCCTGCGGAGCGTCGCCGTCATCGGCGCCGCGGCCCGCGACGCCCGGGTGCTGGGCGGCGGTTCGGCCACCGTCTTCCCCGAAGCCGTGGTCTCGCCGCTGGAGGGACTGCGTGCCGCCCTGCCCGAGGGCGTCGAGGTCGTCTTCGCGACGGGCGCCGACGCACGGGTGCGCACCCCCGTCGCCCGCGAGGGATTCACCCTGACCGCCCGCTACCTGGACGCCGACGGCGCCGTCCTCACCGAGCAGCCGCTCTTCGACGGCCATGTGCAGGCGATCGGCGGCTTCCCGGACGGCGTCGGGTTCCACACCCTGCACGCCGTCGAGCTGACCGGAACGTTCACCCCCGCCGTCGACGGCCGCCACACCCTCGCCCTCGCCGGCAGCGGCACCCTGCGCCTGACCCTCGACGGACGGGTCCTCTTCGACGAGGAGGTGCTCCCCGCCACCGACGACCCCTTCGAGCTCTTCATGAACCCGAGCGAGGTCACCCTGGAAACCGACCTGACGGCCGGCCGGAGCGTCGACGTCACCGTCCGGTACGTGCCCATCAGCCTCGGCCTCGGCGAGGATCTGCCGGCGCTCGCCCTCCGCCTGGGCCACCGCGAGCCGCACCTGGACCCGGACGGCGAGCTGGAGGAGGCGGCCCGGGTGGCGGCCGGGGCCGACGTGGCGGTGGTCGTCGTCGGCACCACCGAGGAGACCGAGTCCGAGGGCGCCGACCGCACCACCCTCGCCCTCCCCGGCCGCCAGGACGAGCTGGTGCGGCGGGTGGCCGCCGCCAACCCGCGCACCGTCGTGGTCGTCAACTCCGGTTCGCCCGTGGAACTCCCGTGGCGGGAGGACGTCCCCGCCGTCCTGCTGAGCTGGTTCCCCGGCCAGGAGGCGGGCGCCGCGCTGGCCGACGTCCTGCTGGGCATTGAGGAACCCGCCGGCCGGCTCCCCACCACCTGGCCGGGCACCCTCGCCGACGCCCCCGTCAGCCGCGTCGTACCCGAGGACGGCACACTCCCCTACGCCGAGGACCTCTTCGTCGGCTACCGCGCCTGGGACCGCGCCACCACCGCCCCCGCCTACCCCTTCGGCCACGGCACCGGCTACACCACCTGGAGCTACGACGCCCTGAGCGCCGGCGCCTCGCAGGTCACCGTCACCCTCACCAACACCGGGGAGCGCCGGGGGCGGGAGACCGTGCAGGTCTACCTCCGCTCCCCGGCGGCCGGCGACGACCGGCCCGCCCGCGCGCTCGCCGGATTCGCCGTCGTCGAGGCGTCGCCGGGCGAGAGCGTGGAGGCGGTGGTGGACCTCCAGCCCCGCGCGTACCAGGTGTGGGACGAGAAGGAGCACGGGTGGCGGACGGTCGCCGGCACCTACCGCGTCGAGGTCGGGCACAGCAGCGCCGACCTGCGGCTGACGGGCGAGGTGGTCGCGCCCTAGGGCGGGCCGGCGGTGGGCCGGCGGTGGGCCGGCGGTGGGCCGGCCACCACCGCCGGCCACCGGCCCGGCCCGTCCGGTGCGCGGGCATACGGGTACGGCACCCGGCCCGCCGTCCGGACCGGCCGGCGGGCCGCACCCCTCGCGGTCAGGCGGCCCGAACCGCAAAGCGGTCCCGGCACGTCCGTTAGGTTGAACTCACCGACAGGCGCACCGCCGGGCGGCCTCACGCGCCGGCGCCGAACGAAGGGGGACTCCCATGACCGAGCCCGACGCGACGGGTGGCGCCACGCCGCCGCCCACCCCGCCGGCCGCCCCGCCCGTGGCGGGGGGCGCAGCCGGCACCCCGCAGCCGGTCCCCACCTCGCAGGAGGAGGCGCTGGAGATCGGTCGGCAGCACTTCCCCGCCCCAGGCTCTCCCGGCGGTCCGACGAACCTCTTCGTCCACGAGTTCGACGCCGGGTACCTGGTCCACGCGAGCTGGCCCCCGCCGGAGGACCCGCAGGCGCCGCCCGCCGAGCCGGGCGGCAGCAACGTGGTCATCTCCAAGATCAACGGGGACGTGACGTTCGTGCCGAACTTCCCGCCCGAGGAGGCCGTGGAGCTGTACCACCGCTGGTACCGGCCGAGCACCACCTGAGCGGTCGACCCGCCGGGGGCGTGCCGTGACGCCCGGCCCCCGGCAGCCCCCTCCCGCCCCCCGCGACCTGCCTGCGCGCCCCCGGCGGGCACCTCGCTGCGCCGGGCCGATGCCCGCGCCCGACGGCGACGACCGGTGACGGCGGCCGCAGTGGCCACCTGCGAGGGCCGGCAGCCAGGAACGGCGGTGACGATGCGGGCCGTCGGCGCCCGGTCGCGGTCCGGTGCCGTCCTCGGTCTGTTGCCTTGTCAGTGCCACCCCCTATGGTGGTGCTTGGCGAAGAGATGAACTGATCTTTACCTGCGCGGGGGGCGCTGTGGGGGCAGGCGGATTCCAGGCGAACACGGAGTCGCTCAAGGCCGAGGGCGAGAACTTCGTCAAGCTCGGTGAGGACTTCTACCAGTCGGTGACACGGCTGATGAACGGGCTGAGCAAGCTCAACGCGGGCCCGCCCGCCGACGGCTCAAGCCGGCCGCAGCAGCCGCAGCAGTCCTTCGGGCAGCAGATGTGGACGGGCCTCACCTCCTTCGGAGGGTCACCGGACGAACCGCCCTGGGGCGGTGACGACATCGGGGAGAAGTTCGGCGTCGCCTACGAAGGCGTCCGCGACGGCATGTACGAGTCGATGGGACACCTCTCCGCCAAGCTCCAGGAGATCGGCAAGGCCCTCTCCACCATGGCGAAGAACCACGACGAGAACGAGGACTTCAACGACGCGCTCATCAAGCAGCACGTCGACAACCAGCAGGCCTGGCAGGACCCGACGGCGCAGCAGGGCACCTTCACCACCGCCCCCGACCGCGTCGCCCGGGCCTGAGGGCTCCTCACCGCCTCGTCCACCACCGAGGCCACAGGGGGAGGGCTCCGCTGCCGCCTCCCCTGACTCAGCAGTAGCACGCGTCACGGGGGAGTGTCACCTTGTCCATCATGCTGCCCGATCCACTTGAGTGGATCCTCGACATGCTCGGCTTCAACTGGCCGAAGGCCGACGAGGACAAGCTGCTGGAATGCGCCCAGGTCTGGCGGCAGTTCGGCAACGAGGTCAGGGAGCACCAGTCCCGGGGCGTCACCTACGCGGGCAACGTCCTGGGCGAGAACGCCGGCGACTCGATCGAGGGCTTCAGCAAGACCTGGGAGAAGTTCGCCGGCGGATCGGGCTACTTCGACGACGCCGCCCAGGCCGCCGAGATCATCGCCTTCACCTTCGAGGCAGCAGCCGCCCTCGTCATCGGCATGAAGGTCGCGGTCATCGCCCAACTCGCCATCCTGGCAGCCGAGATCATCGCGGCCCAGGCCTCCGCCCCCTTCACCCTCGGGCTGTCCGAGATCGGTGGTGCGGCCGCCACCATGGCCACCCGCGAGGTGGTCCGCCGCATCCTCAAGGAGGTCGCGCGGCAGCTTCTCGACGCGGTCCTGGAGGTGGCCAAGGAGCCCGTCATTTCGGCGTTGGAGGCGATGGCCTCCGACCTCATCGCCCAGACCGTCAACCAGAACTTCGGCGCCCAGCAGGGCTACGACCTCGGCCGCACCGCCAAGACGGGCTACGCCGCGGGCAAGGACGCCGTGCAGAACGCCGGCGAGACGTTCGGCGAGAGCCTCGCCGAGGGCGCCGGCCACAAGGCGGGTCACCGTGCCCGCGGCGGCCTGGACAGCGCAGCCGGCCACCCGCACGACGCGGGCGGCGACGGCACGGGCGGCGGCTCCTCGGGCCGGCACCCCTCCTCGGCAGACTCCGGGTCCGCCGGCGGTGACACCTCGAACAGCAACCCCGCAGGCGGCGCCCCGGGCCCCGGCGGCACACCGGCGGACGGGGGCACGGAGAGCGGCGGCACGGGCACAGGGGCCACCCCCACGGGCGGCGGCTCCTCCCACCCGAGCCGCGCCGCGGACACCCCTGCCCACAGTTCCTCCGCGGACGCCCCCTCCCAGACGCCCAAGTCCCAGCCCCTACCGCCGCCCGGCCGGCGCACAGCCTTCGACGAGGGCTACACCGGAGGCACCCACAACCCGTACACCACCACCCCCGCACCCACCGGAGACACCGCTCCCCACCACCAAGGCACCACCCCGGGCCTGGAGGGGGTGTCCACGCAGCCCGCGCACGACACGACGCCTGCGGAGGCGCGGCCGTCGGCGGAGGGGGTGTCGACCGGGGACGGGGTCACGACGCAGCCCGCGCACGATGGGAGACCTGCGGAGGGTGTGTCGACCCAGCCCGCGCACGACACGACGCCTGCGGAGGTGCGGCCGTCGGCGGAGGGGGTGTCGACGCAGCCCGCGCACGATGGGAGGCCTGCGGAGGGTGTGTCGGCGCAGCCCGCGCACGAGGCGACCGCTCCTGAGAGCCGGTCGCATGCTGACCCGGTCTCCGCTCCGACGGCTCACGACGAGACGCCTCACACAGCGCGATCCGGTGGGGAGCCGGTGGGCACCCACCCCGCTCCCGGCGCACCGCCCATCCCGCACCATCTCGCCTCCGACGGAGCAGGGACCCAGCCCGCACACGACGCCACACCCGGCCCCCGCCCCGAGCCCGGGCCCGCTCACCCCGCTCCCGCCCCGAACGATCTCTCCTCCGGCAGCGCGCCCGGCCCCGTTCCCGGCAACCCACCCGGGCACGGTGAGCCCACCGGTGACGGGACGCACGACAGCGACCGCGCGGCGGCCTCCGGTGGCCGCACGTCGCTGTCGGCCGCCGGGGCGGCGTCCGCGGGCGCCCCGATCCACCAGGCGGGGCCGGGCATGCCGACCCACCGCACCGCACCCGCGCCGGGTCACGCCTCCGACGAGGACGGCGTGACCACGATGTCGGCCGACGCGGCCACCATGCCTCCACCGGCCCAGCAGACCGCGGACTCCGGTACGGCTGCCCCGCAGCCGCCGTCGACCCCCTCCGCCGCACAGCCGCAGCCCGGCGCAACCCCCGGCCCGGGCCCGCTGATGGGGGGCGTCCCTCACCCCGCGGGCCCCGCAGCAGGCCCCGGCCGCACGGGGGGTGGCCGTGCCGGCGGCGTCACCCACGGCGGAGGCGGCGGGCAGGGCACCACCCGGTCCCACGGTCGCCCGGACGGAGACGGCGGCGATGCACGTCGGCCCCACACCCGTCCCGAAGGTGCCCCGGCCCCGCGCGACAACAGGCCGCGCGCCACCGGACGCCCTACCCGAAACGCCCATCCGTCCGCCCCGCCGCGCCCCGACTCGCCCCGGCCGCAGAGCACCGCGCCAGGCACCGGCAACCCCGGAGCCCCCACTCCCCACCAGAACCAGCAGCCCGGGCCGTATCAGCAGCAGCAACCTGGCCCGTACACCCAGCCGCAGCAGCAGAATCCCTACGCGCAGCCGCAGCAGCAGGGCCCGTACGCCCAGCAGCCCGGGCCGTATCAGCAGCAGCAACCGGGCCCGTACGCGCAACAGCAGCAACAGAACCCCTACGCCCAGCCGCAGCAACAGAACCCCTACGCCCAGCCGCAGCAACAGAACCCTTACGCCCAGTCGCAGCAGCAACCTGGCCCGTACGCCCAGCAGCCGGGCCCGTACCCACAACAACCCGGCCCGTACGCCCAGCAACCCCCACAGCACCAGGCGCTTCCTCACCAGGGCCAGGCTCAGCAGCACCACGTCCCTTACCAGCAGGCCCAGCAGTCACACCAGGCGCCGGTTCCTCAGCCCACCCATCGTCCGAGCTGGCAACACATCCGTGCCGGACTGAACCACCAGCCCGGCGGCCTGTACTCGCCGTTCCCGCACGACCAGCAAGCCCTGCTGGCCAACTTCCCACGCCACCCGGACGGCACTCCGCAGGCCTTCAGCGACCCGACCCAGCCATGGGCGCAGTACCAGAACGACGGCGGCCCCGGTGTGCTCGGCCGTTCCAACAACTGCGCCGACTGCACCCGGTCCTTCGGCGAGTCGTGGTACGGCAACCCCCAGGTCTCCGGCGTCCGCACCTACGACCCGGACGGGCAGGGCGGCGTGGACCGCGTCTCGGGTGAGCGCAACGGCACCCGCAACATCGAACAGTGGGCAGGAACCACGTTCCGCACCTCGGGCCCCAACGCGCAGGACGGCTACACCCGCATCGCCGACGATCTCCGCCAGGCCGGTCACGGAGCGTTCGCCGCAGTCCTCGTCACCTGGCCGGACAAACCCGACGGCAGCTCCGGCGGCGCCCACGTCTTCAACGCGGTCAACCACAACGGCCGTGTGTTCTGGGTGGACAGCCAGACCGGCAAGGTAAGCCAGCAGCCCCTCCACACGCAGGCGAAGAACGTCTGGCACCTCGTCCTGGACGCCAACCGCCAACCGTTCGACCCGGCCACCCAGCCCCAGCAGCAGAGCCAGCCCCAGCAGCAGAGCCAGGCCCACAGTCAGCAGAACCACGGACAGGGCCCCCACCAGCACCAGACCCAGCAGTCGCACCAGTCGCAGCAGTCGCAGCAGCACCAGCAGGGTCCGTACGCCCAGCAGCAGCAACCGGGCCCGTACGCCCAGCAGCCGTACCAGCAGAATCCGTACACCCAGCAGCAGCCAGGGCCCCACCCCCAGCCTTACCAGCACCTGCCTGCTCCGCACCAGCAGCAGAACCCCTTCACGCCCCATACGCCACCGGCACAGGCGCAGTCGGCACCGACGCACCCGGTGCATCAGGCCCACCCGCAGACGCAGCCCCCGCACCAGCAGGCCCCCGGAGCCGGCGTCCCGCGCAACCCCGACGGCAGCCCCCAGCGTCACCCCGATCCCCGCGAGGGCGACTGGCTGCACCACGTCAACGACCGCGAGCGCGGCGCAGCCGGGCGCACCCACGACAGTGCTGAGGCCGCGCTCTCCTTCGCCGGCAGCTACTCAGGTCATCCCGCAGTCCCCGCACCCCGCACTCCCGACCACGAAACCGGCGGCCTCCGCGCCGACCGCGCCGAGGTCAGCAGCCGTGACCGGATGGAGAACGCCCTCGGCGCCCGCTTCCACGACTACGGCAACGGTCCCGAGGCCTACCACGCGGTGGCGGACAGCCTGCGCCGCCAGGGCCACGGCTCGCAGGCGGTACTGGTCAGCACGGACTCGACCGGTCGCTCGCATGCGTGGAACGCCGTCAACCACAACGGCACAATCCTCTACGCCGACCCCACGACCGGGGCTCGTAGCGACCGTCCCCTCCACGAGGCCCCGGGCGGCGTCCACGCCGTGACCCTCGCCCCCGACGGCCGCCCGACCGATCCGGCTCAGGACCGCCACCCTGCTCCCCCCGCGGCCCCCGCCGAACCCGGGGCGGCCACCACGGACGATCCCGCCGCTGTGCGGGAACGTATGCTCCGGCAACTGCACAGGGCCAACAACGACAAGGACTGGTTCGCGAAGTACTACCAGAAGAACGGGCACCGGAAGAGCGTCTACGCGCGGGACGAAGACGAGACGGACCTGCCACTCCTGCCGCGACTGCACCCCACGGGCGATGCGAACAACCCCTGGATGCTCGCAGACGACGTGGCGCCGGCGGAGCACGAGAGTTACCTCCAGGGCGGTGACCGTGAAGGTGATCCGGAGCGCAACATATCGGCGGCCAACCGGAAGAAGCTCGACGACTCTGCGAAGAAGCGGGCAGAAGCGATAAGGGCGGACGATGAGCCGCACAAGAAGCGCGCGACGGCGAAAGAGAAACTCGAGGCCGACCCGTCCGCTGCCAACAAGGCGGCTTTCCGGGCCGCAGATGAAGAGCACAGCCCGTTGCACGGGGAGATGGTGAAGGCAAGTGAGCAGTACGGCGAGGACGTCGCCGAGTTCCACGCCGTCCCCGAACATTTTCCCGACGCCGTGCGCATCGACGATCGCGCTTTTGGCAACAACCGTTTCGACCAGATATGGCAACGCGGCGACGGCACCTTCGTGGTGGTGGAGGCCAAGGGCTCGCCGACGGCAGGCCTGGGCGACCGGCGAGGGCTGCCGGTTGCCGACATGGACGGCAGTCAGGCACAGGCCGGCCAGAACGCCGGTGACCCGAATGGCGACGGCTCGGACACACCGACACCTGCCGTTCCGAGGGTCAAGCAGGGAACTCGGGCCTATTTCGAGACCATTCTTCACGAAATGCGTACACGCGCCGACTCGGCCGCCGCAAAGGCCACGACGCCGGAGCAAATGGCGGCGGCCAGAGCGGAAGCCAGGTTGGCTGACAGTCTTGAGGACGCAATCGCCGCTACTCCGATGCGAGTGGCGTACGTCCTCGTCGCGGCGAAGAAAACCGGCGATGACGACAAGTATGCCGGGTACAATATGCGACAGTTTGATATTCGGACCGAAGCGCAGAGGAAGCACGATGAGGATCGACAAGCATGATTTCCCGACTCAAAATGCTTCTCTCTTGGTGGAGATGGCCGAAGAGAGCATGACGCGGGGCCTGAAACGGCTGGAACACGGCCCGGACGCTTTCGGTGGGGCTTTCGAAGGTGCTCAGCGCCTGTTCCGCGCCCGCTGCCTGACCGATCCCGTGGCCGGGATGCTGGAGACCTGGGAGTCGTGCGTGACGGCGATGCAGGTCGGGTCCGGCCTCTTCGCCTCGGCGCGGGGGACGGGTGGCACGGAGACCTCCTTCACCTGGCTGGTGGGGCACGAGAAGCGTGAGCTGCCCGTCGGGGCGGCGCGTGTGGCCCACGCGGGACGCTGGCTGTCCGCGTTCTGGCTCGCGTTGGTGTGCCGTGAGAAGAGGCGGGTGAACGAGCTGTGCGAGGTCCCCGTCTCGTTGCTGCGCGGGGCGGACGGAGCCTTCGACCCGTACATGTACCACTGGGTCGAGGCGTTGCAGGCCTACTGGACGCGTCACCCGTCCTTCGAGGACAAGCTGGTCGCCGCGGTGGAGGGGACCGACCCCGAGGTGCTGCGGTACGGCGACGCGTACGGCGTGCTGCGGTTGATGTATCCGCCGATGGCCATGTTGACGCAGTTGGCCCTCGGTGACGAGGCGCGCTTCAACGAGGAGTTGGCGAACGCGCTGCGACTGCACCGCGAGTACTGGACGCAGGACGAGGACCGCGAACTCGACCTGGAAGGGCTCGTGGCGCTCGGACCGTTGGCGCTCGCCGGCCTCGCCAAGGTCGGTGGCCTCGCCGTCACCGTCGAGTCCGAGTACCTGCCCATGGCGTTGCTCGACGGTGAGTGGGTGGGGGAGTTCCCCACCTGAGGCCCGCCGCCTGACGGTGCCCCCCCCGATGTGGCCGTCGAGCTCCACCGCCGCCGGCGGCAGCGGTAGGCCCGTGCGGGGATGACGAGGAGGGGGAGGGCATCAGTCCCGCCACTGCGTGCCGGGCGTCGTCCTCGTGCCCTTCGGGACGCGGGCCCCGCCCCGGCTCACTGCACCGAGAACGCCCACACCGTCTCGGAGCGGTAGACGTGGCCGGGGCGCAGGACCGTGGTGGGGAAGGTGGGGCGGTTGGGCGAGTCCGGGAAGTGCTGGGTCTCCAGGGCGATGCCCGCCCCGCGCCCGTACGGCAGGCCGGAGGTGCCCTTGAGGGTGCCGTCCAGGTGCTCGGCCGTGTAGACCTGCACACCGGGTTCCGTCGTGGCCACCCGCAGCACCCGGCCGCTGCCGGGCGCGTACAGCTCGGCCACCTCGCGCGGTTCGGACGTCACACCGCCGTGCAGCACGAAGTTGTGGTCGAAGCCCTCGCCGTCGGCACCGACCGGGCGGAAGGAGCGGAAGTCGAAGCGGGTGCCCGCCACGTCGGTGGGCTCACCGGCGGAGACACCGTGCGCCTCCAGAGGGCTGTACTGGTCGGCGACGAGCCGGAGACGGTGTCCGTAGACGTCGCCGTTGCCCTCGCCCTCCAGGTTCACGTAGCTGTGGTTGGTCAGGTTCACGACGGTGGGGGCGTCGGTGACCGCCTCGTAGGAGAACCGCAGCCGTCCGTCCGCCGTCAGGGTGTAGCGGACGCGGACCTCCAGGTTGCCCGGGAAGCCTTCCTCGCCGTCCGGGCTCGTCCGGCTCAGCTCGACGCCGCCGGCGACCTCCTCGGCCCGCCACACCTGGCTGGCGAAGCCCCGGGGGCCGCCGTGCAGGCAGTGCGGGGCGTCGTTGGCGGGAAGCCGGTGCTCCCGGCCGTCCAGGGTGAAGCGGGCCTCGGCGATCCGGTTGGCGTAACGGCCGACCAGGGCCCCGAAATAGGACTCGCCGTGGTCCACGTAGGAGGCGAGGTCGCCGAAGCCGAGTGCCACGGGCGCCACCACCCCCTCCCGGTCGGGGGCGTCGACGGACTGCACGATCCCGCCGTAGGTCAGGACCGTCGCGCGCACACCCCCGGCCCGCAGGGTCCAGCGTTCGACCGAGGTGCCGTCGCTCAGCGTGCCGAAGTGCTCGGAGGTGACGTGGGTCTGCATGTCCGCCGTGCTCATGGGCGTGAGCCTAACGGTGCGGACGCCAGGACGGACCGTCGGCCCGCGCATGGAGAGGGGAGGCGGCCGGCTTCGGCGCGGAACAGTCGCCGCCGTGACTCAGTCGCGCCGGGTGATCGTCCGGTAGGCGAGGGCGGCGAGCTGGCGCTGACCGTACTTGCTGGGGTGGAACCAGTCCCACTGGCTCAGCTCGCGCCCGGTGAAGCGGTAGCGGAAGACCGAGGGGTCGAAGCGGCACAGGCGGTCGGCCCGGCACTCCTCGCGCAGCGCGGTGTTGTACGCGACGACACGCTCCTCGACCGACTGGCGGCGCTTGGCGGCACCGTGACTCATGTCGTCGGGGGAGTGCAGCATCGACTGGCAGATGCCGAGCTTCCACACCTCCTTGCCCAGGGGGTTGCCGCGGCCCTGCTGCCACAGCCGCAGCAGGTCGGGCACGCCCGCCACGTACACCTGGGTGTGCGGCAGGGCGCGGCGCAGCTTCGCCAGCGCCGAGTGGAAGGTGTCGCGGAAGGTGTCGGCGGGCGTCATCTGCCGGGCACGGGGGCGGCAGGCGTCGTTCGCCCCGATGAGGACCGTCACCAGTTGCGGCCGGTGGGCGACGGCCGCGTCGACCTGGGCGGGCAGGTCCGCCACGACCGCACCCGTACGGGCGAAGTTCCAGCTCCGGTCGGCCGCGCTCTTGCCGCTCCCGCCCAGGAGGCGCTGGGCGAGGCTGTCCACGTGCCGGTCGGTGCCGGTGGCCCAGGAGACCTCCGGGCAGTCGGACAGGACGGTGCAGGCGTCGAAGCCGACGGTGATGGAGTCGCCGAGGGCGGCCAGCGAGGAGGGTGTGGTGTCCCAGGCCGAGGCGGACGAGTGGGAGGCGGAGGCCCTGGGACGGGACGGCCCGTGCGCCGCGCCGTCGCCGCACGCGGAGACCGTCAGCGCCAGGGCGAGGGTCACCGCCGCCAACAGGCTGCTGACCCGCCCACCTTTCGGGTGGTGCCGTGAGGGCTGCTGAGCGACTGTCACGTGCGTTCCCCCTTAGGAGTCCTCCCACCGCGCCATCCGGGGCGAACGCCTCGGCGGCCGGCCCGTCACGGCTGCCGCCCCGGGCAACGGCGTCCCGGGCGGTGTGGAGCGTGTCAGGGGCGCCGGACCGGTGCGGGCGGGCCTGCCGGGCCCTCCGGCGTGCGAGTGATATCCCTGCCGGACCGACGGTACGTCACTTGCGGGGCGCTGCCGCGCGGTAGCGTTGCTCTGACTGCGTGGCGGCCCCTGGCAACGCGCGTGGTCGGCACGGACACGTTACAACACGTCATTTCCTGTCCCATTTGCGGCACATTGCGTCGCATGGTGTTTACTTTAGGTGACCTCGCGTAGCTGGTGCCGAAGTGATCATTGCGGCAGAATGGCGACAGCTGTCCCGGCCGCTGACGGGAACGGGCACGAGGCCGCTGGGGAAGGCGAACCTCGAACCGTACAGGAGGTCCCGGTGACGACACGTGGAGTTCTCTACGTCCACTCCGCTCCGCGCGCGCTGTGCCCGCACGTCGAATGGGCTGTCGCGGGGGTGCTGGGCGTGCGTGTGAATCTGGACTGGATCCGCCAGCCCGCGTCGCCGGGCACCTGGAGAGCCGAGTTCTCCTGGCAGGGCCAGCCCGGCACCGCCTCGAAGCTCGCCTCCGCGCTGCGCGGCTGGCACCTGCTGCGCTTCGAGGTGACCGCGGAGCCCTGCGCCAACGCGGAGGGCGAACGCTACAGTTCCACGCCCGACCTCGGCATCTTCCACGCCGTCACCGGAATCCACGGCGACATCCTCGTCCCCGAGGACCGGCTGCGGGCCGCCATGGCGCGCTCCGCGGGCGGTGAGACCGACCTGGAGGCCGAGCTCGCCAAGCTCCTCGGAAAGCCCTGGGACGACGAGCTGGAACCCTTCCGGTACGCCGGTGAAGGGGCGCCGGTGCGCTGGCTCCACCAGGTGGTCTGAGCGCCTGACGGCCCCACGCGCCCGTCCCGCCCCGCCGATCGGCCCAACAGCCCCCGGCAAACCCACCGGGCGTTGCCCGTGCGGTCCGGCCACCGCCGTACGGTGCAGTCATGTCTGATCAGAGCGCCCCCACCGAGCAGCCGACCGTCGCCGTCCTGGGCACCGGCATCATGGGCTCCGCCATGGCCCGCAACCTCCTCGCCGCAGGCCTCCCCGTACGGGCCTGGAACCGCACCAGGGAGCGGGCCGAACCCCTCGCCGAGGCCGGTGCGACGGTCTGCGACACCCCCGCCGAAGCCGTGACCGGCGCCGCCGTGGTGCTGACCATGATGCTGGACGGTCCCGTCGTCGAGGCCGCGGTCCGCGC
This sequence comes from Streptomyces sp. NPDC059740, assembly GCF_042733155.1. Taxonomy (NCBI): domain Bacteria; kingdom Bacillati; phylum Actinomycetota; class Actinomycetes; order Kitasatosporales; family Streptomycetaceae; genus Streptomyces; species Streptomyces sp. NPDC059740. The sequence goes on from NZ_JBHWGP010000010.1 coordinate 78,718, forward strand.
CGCCGCCCCCGGCCTGCGCCCCGGCACCCTCTGGGTCCAGTCCAGCACCGTCGGACCCGCCGCCCTCCCCGCGCTCGCCCGCCTCGCCGAGGAACAGGGCCTGCACCTGGTCGACGCGCCCGTCCTCGGCACGAAGGCCCCCGCCGAACAGGGCGCGCTGGTGGTGCTGGCCGCCGGCCCCCGCGAGGTGCGCGCCACCGCGGACCGGGTCTTCGACGCCGTCGGCAAGCGGACCCTGTGGCTGGGGGAGGACGCCGCGGCAGGGGCCGCCAGCCGGTTGAAGCTCGTCGCCAACTCCTGGGTGCTGTCCGTCATCAACGCCACCGCCGAGACCCTCGCACTGGCGGAGGGCCTGGGCGCCGACGCGGCCGACTTCCTGGCCGCCGTCGAGGGCGGTCCACTGGACTCGCCCTACCTGCGGGCGAAGGCGCAGGCGGTGCGCGAGGCCGACTACAGCCCGCAGTTCCCGCTCTCCGGCGGCCTGAAGGACGCCCGGCTCATCGAGCAGAGCGCGCAGGAGGCCGGGGTGCGGCTCGACGCGCTGCCGGCCGTCGCCGAACGGCTGGCCCGGGCCGAGGCGCACGGCCACGGCGGCGAGGACTGCGTGGCCTCCTACTTCGCGAGCTTCGAGGACTGAGGCCCCGGCCCGCAAACACCTCCGGGCCCCGAGGGTCACGACGACGGCCCGGTACCGGCGGGTGTGCCGGTACCGGGCCGTGGTGCCCGAGGTGGCGGGGCGTACACCCCCGCCGGCAGGGTCAGACCGTCCGCAGCGCCAGGACGACGTTGTGGCCGCCGAAGCCGAACGAGTTGTTCAACGCCACGACCGGACCCTCGGCCGGCAGCGCCCGCGGGGTGTCCCGCACGATGTCGGCGTCCGCCTCCGGGTCCAGGTTCTCGATGTTGATCGTCGGCGGGGCGGTGCGGTTGCGCAGGGCCAGGACGGTCGTGACCGTCTCGACGCCGCCGGCGCCGCCCAGCAGGTGCCCCGTCATCGACTTCGTCGCGGAGATCGCCATGTGGTCGACGTGGTCGCCGAACACCTTGCGCATGCCCTTCAGCTCCGCCAGGTCGCCCTGCGGGGTGGAGGTGGCGTGCGCGTTGACGTGGTGGAGCTCGGCCGGGTCCAGCCCCGTCGCCTCCACCAGGTTGTGCAGCGCGTAGGCGATGCCGCTGCCCGAGGGCTCCGGCTGCACGATGTCGTGGCTGTCGGCGGAGATGCCCTGGCCGAGCACCTCCACGTAGACCCGCGCCCCGCGTGCGGCGGCGTGCTCCGCCGACTCCAGGACGACGACGCCGGCACCCTCACCGAGGACGAAGCCGTTGCGGTCGGCGTCGTAGGGGCGGGAGGCGCCCTGCGGGTCGTCGTTGTTCTTCGACATCGCCATCATGTTGCCGAACGCGGCGATCGGCAGCGGGTGCACCGCGGCCTCCGTGCCACCGGCGACGACGACGTCGGCCCGGCCGCTGCGGATCATCTCCACCGCGTACCCGATGGCCTCCGCGCCCGAGGCGCAGGCGCTGACCGGCGTGTGCACACCGGCCCGCGCGCCGACCGCGAGGCCGACGTTGGCCGAGGGGCTGTTCGGCATCAGCATGGGGACGGTGTGCGGGGAGACGCGGCGCGCCCCCTTGTCCCGCAGGTTGTCGTACTGGTCCAGCAGGGTCGTCACGCCGCCGATGCCCGAGGCGATGACGGTGCCGAGCCGGTCGGGGTTGACGCGCTGGGCGTCGTCCTCGGCGGGCTCCCCCGCCTTGCCGGTGAACCCGGCGTCCGCCCACGCCTCACGGGCCGCGATCAGCGCGAACTGCGCCGAGCGGTCCAGCCTGCGCAGCTGCGGACGGGGGATGCTCTCCGAGGGGTCCACGGCGGCGCGCGCGGCGATCCGGACGGGCAGCTCCGCCGCCCACTCGTCCTCGAGGCGGCTGACGCCGGACCGGCCGGCCAGCATGGCCTCCCAGGTCGAGGCGGCATCGCCACCCAGCGGTGTGGTTGCGCCGATACCGGTGACGACCACGGTGCGCTTGGTCGCGTTCACGGGAATTCCTTCTCCACGGGTTGGGGCTTGAAGAATCGACGGCGCCACCGCCGGGTGGTGACACACGCTGCGGCCGGGGGGCCGACGGGGCTCAGCTCTGGTGCTTGAGGATGTAGTCCGTCGCGTCGCCGACCGTCTTGAGGTTCTTGACGTCGTCGTCCGGGATCTTCACGTCGAAGCGCTCCTCGGCGGCAACGACGACCTCGACCATGGACAGCGAGTCGACGTCCAGGTCGTCGGTGAAGGACTTGTCCGCCTGGACGTCGTCGGTGGGGATGCCGGCGATCTCGTTCACGATCTCGGCGAGCCCGGCGACGATCTCTTCCTGGGTGAAGGCCATGGTGGCGCTCCTTAGGTGTGCTGGGTGGAACTGCGCTAGGCAGCGGTGGGTGGACAGGCATGACCCACCGCCGGGGGCCGTCGGGGACGGGCCGGCGGTGGAACTCGCCTAGGGGAGGGTAACGACAGTCGCGGCGTACACGAGACCCGCCCCGAAGCCGATGACCAGCGCGGTGTCACCGCTCTTGGCCTTGCCCGTCGCCAACAGCCGCTCCATGGCGAGCGGGATGGAGGCGGCGGAAGTGTTGCCGGTGGTCTCCACGTCACGGGCGACCACCACGCTCTCGGGCAGCTTCAGCGTCTTCACCATCGAGTCGATGATGCGCATGTTGGCCTGGTGGGGGATGAAGACGTCCAGGTCCTCGGGGGCCACACCGGCCTCGTCGAGCGCGTTCTGCGCGATCTTCGCCATCTCGAAGACCGCCCAGCGGAAGACCGCCTGGCCCTCCTGCGTGATCGCCGGGTAGCGGATGTCGGCGGCCATCGGACGCGGCTCGGGACCCTCGCCACCGGGCACCGGGGTGGTGCGGTAGACGTCCCACGGCAGGGTCTGCTTGATGGTCTCGGACTTGTCGCCCTCCGAGCCCCACACCGTCGGGCCGATCGCCGGCTCCTGCGAGGGGCCGACCACGACGGCGCCCGCACCGTCGCCGAAGAGGAAGGCGGTCGCCCGGTCCTCCAGGTCGGTCAGGTCCGAGAGCCGCTCCACGCCGATGACCAGGACGTGCTCCGCGCTGCCCTCGACGATCATGCCCTTGGCCAGAGTCAGGCCGTAGCCGAAGCCCGCGCAGCCGGCGGAGATGTCGAAGGCGGCAGGCTTGCCGGCGCCCAGCCGGTGCGCGATCTCGGTGGCCACCGCCGGGGTCTGGCGGAAGTGCGAGACGGTCGAGACGACCACGGCGTCGATCTGCTCCGGAGCCAGGCCCGCGTCCGCGATGGCCTTGCCGCCGGCCTCCAGCGACATCACGGCGACCGTCTCCTCCGGGCCCGCCCAGTGGCGGGTGGAGATACCCGAACGTGACCGGATCCACTCGTCGGAGGAGTCGATGTGCTTGAGGATCTCCTCGTTCGGTACGACCCGGGTGGGGCGGTAGCCGCCGACGCCGAGGATGCGCGCGTAGGGCGCGCCCTTGGAGGGCCTGATCTTCGAGGTCATGCGCGCAAACTCCTATTCCGCCGGACCGGCGGTCTCAGCGATCAGCGTGCGGGCCGCGTCCAGGTCCTCAGGCGTCTTCAGCGCCAGGGTGGGCACCCCACGCATCGCGCGCTTGGCCAGGCCGACGAGCGTGCCACCCGGCACCAGCTCGATCAACGCACTCGCCCCCAGTGACTGGAACGTGGTCATGCACAGGTCCCAGCGCACCGGGCTGGCGACCTGTCCCACCAGGCGGTCCACGACCTCCTTGCCGCCGCTGACGACCTCGCCGTCGGCGTTGGAGACGTAGGCCGTGTGCGGATCGGTCACCGTCAGGGCGGCGACCGCCTCCCGCAGCGACGTCACGGCCGGCGCCATGTGGTGGGTGTGGAACGCGCCGGCCACCTTCAACGGTACGACCTTGCGGGTGCCTTCCGGCTTGTCCTCGGCCAGGGCCGCCAGCTGCTCGGCGGTGCCGGCCGCCACGATCTGCCCCGCGCCGTTGACGTTCGCGGGGGTCAGGCCGAGGCGCTCCAGGTGGGGGAGGACCACGTCCGGCTCCCCGCCGAGCAACGCCGACATGCCGGTCTCGGTGACCGCCGCGGCCTCGGCCATCGCCAGTCCGCGCCGCCGCACCAGGTGCATCGCGGCCGTGTCGTCCAGGACGCCGCTGAGCGCCGTCGCGGCCAGCTCACCGACGCTGTGGCCGGCCACCGCACCTACCTGACGCGTGAGGTCCTCGGGGGTGGGGAACAGCTCCCGGGCGGCCAGCAGCGAGGCGGCCACCAGCAGCGGCTGGGCCACCGCCGTGTCGCGGATCTCGTCCGCGTCGGCGCGCGTCCCGTAGTGGACCAGGTCCAGGTCGATGGCGGCCGACCAGGCACGCAGCCGGTCCTCCGCACCGGGGAGGTCGAGCCAGGGAGTCAGGAAGCCGGGCGTCTGGGCGCCTTGGCCGGGAGCGACGAGTACGAGCACTCTCACACTCTCTCTTGTGGGAGGTCCCACCGACCGGTGGGGAGAGGGACGAAGAACCTTCGGGACAATTGTCGGCGCCCCACAAAAGGCTACGGATGTGTGCCGCTTTGCGACAGGCGCCCGAGGATGAGGGCCACGCGCAGCGTGAAGGCGGAACGCACGTCCGACGGCGACCAGCCAGTGACGTCCGTCACGCGTCGCAGCCGGTAGCGGACGGTGTTGGGGTGCACGAAGAGCATCCGCGCGGCCCCCTCCAGGCTACTGGCCTGCTCCAGGTAGACACTCAGCGTCTCCAGCAGCGCCGACCCGGCCTGCTCCAGCGGCCTGTAGATCTCCTCCACCAACTGTTCCCGCGCCGCGGGGTCGGCGGCCATGGCCCGCTCCGGCAGCAGGTCGTCGGAGAGCACCGGACGCGGCGCGTCGGGCCAGGCACCGCAGGCCCGCAGCCCCGCGGCGGCGGCGCGCGCCGACCGGGTGGCGGCGAGCAGGTCCGGGACGACCGGCCCGGCCACCACGGGACCGGCGGCGAACGGGCCGATCAGCGCCTTGGCGGCCTTCAGCGGGTCCGCGGAGCCACCGGCGATGACCACCAGACGGTGGCCGAGCACCCCGGTGAGGACCTGGAGCTTCGCCTGCCGGGAGGCCCGGCGGATGGCCTCGACCGTCAGCTCGCTGTCCCCGTCGGGAGCCGTGCCCAGCACCACGCACACGTTCTCCGGCGAGTTCCAGCCCAGCGCTGCGGCCCGCGAGACGGCACCCTCGTCCGCCTCGCCCGAGAGCACCGCGTTGACCACCAGCGACTCCAGCCGCGCGTCCCAGGCACCGCGTGCCTCGGCGGCCTGTGCGTAGACCTGGGCGGTGGCGAAGGCGATCTCCCGCGCGTAGACCAGCAGCGCCTCCCGCAGCGCCGACTCGTCGCCCGGCGCGGCCACGTCGTCGATGGCCGACTCCATGACCTCGATGGTGGTGCGCACCATCTCCACGGTCTGCCGGAGCGTGATCGCGCGGGTCAGCTCCCGCGGCGCGGTGCCGAAGACGTCGGTGCTGATCGCCTGCGGGGTCTCCGGGTGCCGGAACCACTCGGTGAACGCCGCGATACCCGCCTGCGCGACCAGACCGATCCAGGAGCGGTTCTCCGGTGGCATCGCCCGGTACCACGGGAGGTTCTGGTCCATGCGCGCGATCGCGCCGGCGGCGAGCTTGCCGGAGGACTGCTCCAGCCTGCGCAGCGTCGCGGCGTGCGGGTGTCTGTCGCGGGATGAGGGTTCGGGCACGGGGACAAGCCTGCCTTATCGCACCGGGGCGGTGTGCCGGAGGGGGATACCGTGACGCTCATGATCGACGTGCGCACTGCCGACCGACGCTTCCAGGGCGGTGACCCGGAGGCCGGTGTGACCTCCCGGCACGCCTTCTCCTTCGGCCCCCACTACGACCCCGACAACGTGCGCTTTGGGCCGATCGTGGCCTGCAACGAGGAGCGGCTCGCCCCGGGCGCCGGATTCGACGAGCACCCGCACCGGGACACCGAGATCCTGACGTGGGTGGTGGAGGGCGAACTCACCCACCGCGACACCCTCACCGGCCGGGAGCAGACCGTGCGCCCCGGCGACCTGGCCCGCCTGAGCGCCGGCGCAGGGGTCCGGCACGTCGAGCGCAACGCCGGCGACCGGCCGCTGCGCTTCGTCCAGACCTGGCTGCTGCCACGGGAGGCGGGCGGCGAACCGTCCTACGAGGTCGTGGCCGGGCCGGCGGACGGTACGACCCACCCCCTGGAGGCGGCCGGCGCCGTGCTGCACCTGTGGCGGCTCCCCCCGGACGCGGCGGTGGCGCGCCGGGCACTGCCCGCGGCGCCCCTGGTCTACGTGCACGTGGTGCACGGCACCGTGGAGCTCGCCGGCCACGAGCTGCGGGCCGGTGACGCGGCGCGGGTCGCCGACGAGGCCGCGGCGGAGCTGGCGGTCTCCGCGGGGGCCGAGTGCCTGGTGTGGGCTCTCGAGGCGGAGTGAGCACGGCGGCGCGCCCCGCCGGTCCGCCGCCCTGCGCCCCGCCGGTCCTCAGCGGTACGGGGAATCGTCAGCGGTACGGGGAAAGGGGCGCGGGGCCGCGGGGAGCGGCCCCGCGCGCCGGTGGGCCTCAGCCCCTGGTGGCCAGCTCGGTGAGGACGGCGTCGGTCAGCGGCGGCCACGCCTCGATCGCCCACGGGCCGAAGGCGCGGTCGGTCAGCACCACGCAGGCGGCGTCCGCGTCCGGGTCCACCCAGAGGAACGTGCCGGACTGCCCGAAGTGACCGAAGGTGCGCGGGGAGGAGGCGGCACCCGTCCAGTGCGGGGACTTGTGGTCGCGGATCTCGAAGCCAAGTCCCCAGTCGTTGGGACGCTGGTGGCCGTAGCCCGGCAGGACCCCCGTGACGCCGGGGAAGACGACGGCGGTGGCCTCCTTCAGCGTCGCGGACGCCAGCAGCCGGGGACGCAGGAGTTCCGCGGCGAGGCGGGCCAGGTCCCCGGCGGTCGAGACGCCGTCCTTGGCGGGGGAACCGGGCAGGTCGGTGGCGCTCATGCCCAGCGGTTCCAGCACCGCCTCGCGCAGGTAGTCGGGGAAGGGGATGTCGGTGGCCGAGGCGATGTGCTCGCCCAGCGCCTCGAACCCGGCGTTGGAGTACAGCCGGCGGGTACCGGGCGCCGCCATCACCCGCGGCTCGTCGAAGGCGAGGCCCGAGGTGTGGGCGAGCAGGTGCCGGACGGTGGAGCCCTCGGGGCCGGCCGGCTCGTCGAGCTCGACGGCCCCCTCCTCCACCGCGAGCAGCGCGGCGTAGGCGGCCAGCGGCTTGGTCACCGAGGCCAGCGGGAAGCGTCGCCGGACGTCGCCGTGGGTACCCACGACCTCGCCGCCCGCGACCACCGCCGCCGCCGCGTTCTCCACCGGCCAGTTCTCGATCATCCGCAGGCTCTGCATGGCGACGAGCCTATGACAGCGCCCGGAGCCGGTGGCGGTCGGTCCGGCAGGCGGGAGGCAGCGGGCGCAGGAGGTGAGCGGGAGGTGCCGGACCTGCGGTACCGCGGTGCGCCCGGGCCGCAGCCGAGGCCACCACCCGTCACGATCCGGCCACGATCCGGCTTGCCTGGAGTGCGCTCGAAGTCACTAGCGTTTGCACCGACAGGGGCCGCGTCGCCGGGGAAGGCATCCCACGACCGGGAGCGACGGCTCGGGGTAGACGCGTGAGCGCGGAACGCAGTGTGACCGGCAGCGAAGGGGAACCTCGGCATGACCGTGACGGAGAGCTCGTCCACCAAGGCCGAAACCTGTGCGGGGCCCGTTCCCCACCCCCGTGCCACCGGCAGCGACGCCTACACCATCAGCGAGGTCGCCGAGGTCACCGGGCTCTCGGTGCACACCCTGCGCTGGTACGAGCGAATCGGGCTGATGCCGCACGTCGGCCGCACCCACACCGGCCAGCGCCGGTTCAGCAACCGCGACCTCGACTGGCTCGACCTCGTCGGCAAGCTCCGCCTGACCGGGATGTCGGTCGCCGACATGGTGCGCTACGCGGAACTCGTCCGCGAGGGCGACCATACGACGGCGGAGCGCGAGGGGCTGCTGACTGCGCACCGGGAAACCGTCCGCGACCGCATCGCCGAGCTGCAGAGCGCCCTGCTCGTCCTGGACCACAAGATCGATGTCTACGCCGACGCCCGCCGGGCGTCCGAGAGGTTGTACCGATGAGCGACGCGACCACCCCCGCCACCTCGCCCCTGCCGCAGGTCGCCCTCGGCACCGGCGGTCCGCAGGTCGGCGTCCAGGGCCTGGGCTGCATGGGCATGAGCTTCGCCTACGGCCCCACCGACGCCGACGAGGCCCGCGCCACCCTGGAGCACGCCCTGGAACTGGGCGTCACCCTCTACGACACCGCCGACCTCTACGGCGCCGGCGAGAACGAGAAGTTCCTCTCACCCTTCGTGCGGGCCCACCGCGAGGAGGTCGTGCTCGCCACGAAGTTCGCGATCTCCATCGACCCGGCCGACCCGCAGTCGCGCACCGTCCGCAACGACGAGCCCTACATCCGGCAGTGCATCGACGCGAGCCTGCAGCGCCTCGGCGTCGACACCGTCGACCTGTACTACATGCACCGCCGCGACGTGCGGGTTCCCATCGAGGAGACCGTCGGCGTCATGGCCGACCTGGTCCGCCAGGGCAAGGTCAAGCACCTCGGACTGAGTGAGGTCACCGGAGCCGAACTGCGTGCCGCGCAGGAGGTCCATCCCATTGCCGCGGTCCAGTCCGAGTGGTCCCTGTTCAGCCGGGACATCGAGCGCACGGTCGTCCCCGCCGCCAGCGAACTCGGCGTGGCCCTGGTGCCGTACTCGCCGCTCGGCCGCGGGTTCCTGACCGGCGCCTTCACCAACGCCACCCAGGAGCTGTCCGAGGACGACTTCCGCCGTCAGCAGCCCCGGTTCACCGGTGACAACGCGGCGGCCAACGCCGCCCTGCTGGAGCCGGTGCGGGCCGTCGCGCAGGCGCACGGGGCCACGCTCGGACAGGTCGCCCTGGCCTGGGTGCAGCAGCAGGCGCAGGTCCACGGCCTGACCGTCGTCCCCATCCCGGGCACCCGCAGGCGCACCCGGGTGGCGGAGAACGTCGGGGCCGTGAGCCTGGAGCTGAGCAAGGAGGAGCTGGACCTGCTGGAGCCCATCGCCGCGAAGGTGGCGGGCGACCGCTACGCCGACATGACGCCCACCAGCGCCGGCCGGGAGTGACGCGGCGGCCCCGCCGGGACCCGCGTCCCGGCGGGGCCTGGCGAAAAGCTGTACGGCCGGGTTCGTGCCCGGGCCCCCCTCACCCCTCCTGGGGCGTGACCACCCCCGACTCGTAGGCGAACACCACCGCCTGTGCCCGGTCGCGCAGGCCCAACTTGCCGAAGATGCGGCTCACATGGGTCTTGACGGTCTGTTCGGCCAGTACCAGCGACTCGGCGATCTCCTGGTTGGACAGCCCCCGCGCGACCAGTTCCAGCACCTCCGTCTCACGGGGGGTGAGGCCCTCCAACCGGGCGGCCGGGGAGGGCCGGTGACGGCGCGTCCCCTGGCGGGCGAAGTCGGCGATGAGACGACGGGTGACCGAGGGGGCCAGCAGTGCGTCGCCGGCGGCGACGATCCGCACCGCGGAGATGAGGTCGGCCGGCGGGGCGTCCTTGAGCAGGAAGCCGGAGGCTCCCACCCGCAGGGCCTCGTAGACGTAGTCGTCCACGTCGAACGTCGTCAGCATCAGCACCTTCGGCCGGTGGTCCTGCGGGGAGGGCGGGGACAGCAGCTGCCGGGCGGCCTCCAGCCCGTCCAGTCGCGGCATCCGCACGTCCATCAGTACCACGTCGGGGCGCGTCGCCCGGCTCAACTCCACGCCCGCGACGCCGTCCGGCGCGTCCCCGACGACCTCGAGGTCCTCCTGCGCCGAGAGCAGAGCGGCAAAACCGGCCCGCACCATGGCCTGGTCGTCAACGATGAGCACTCGGGTGGTCATGCGCAGTCGAAGCCCTTCAGCGTGTCGGGAGGCGGGCGGCGACGCGGAAGCCGCCGTCCGGGAGGGGACCGGTGTCCAGCATGCCGTCCAGCAGACGTATCCGCTCCCGCATCCCGACCAGGCCGTGGCCCGTACCCGAGGACTCCAGCGGTGCGGTCTTGCCGGGCGCGGCGGTGTTGACGACGAGGACGGAGAGCGTCCCGTCGTCCTCCGACTCCACGGCGACCGTGGCGCGGCTTGCGGGTGCGTGCCGCACGACGTTGGCGAGCGCCTCCTGGACGATGCGGTAGACCGAGAGCCCGACCGCCTGCGGGAGGGCGGGCGGTGTCGTGGGCATCGTCAACTCCACCGGCACACCTGCCCGTACGGTTCCCTCCACCAGCCGGGGCAGCTGCTCCAGACCCGGTTGCGGTGATCGCTCCGGTGCGTCGGCGCCGTCGTTCTCGGTGTTGCGCAGGACGCCGAGCAGCCGCCGCATCTCGGTGAGCGACTCCCGGGCGGTGGCGGCGATGGAGGCGAACTCCTCGCCGGCGGTGGGGTCCAGGCCGGGCAGCCGGTAGGGGGCGCTGTCCGCCTGGACCGTGATCACGGACATGTGGTGGGCGACCACGTCGTGCAACTCCCGGGCGATGCGGGTGCGTTCCTCCAGCAGCGTGCGCCGGGCGCGCTCCTCCTCGCTGATGGACTCCTGTTCCTGAAGGCGCCGGGAGCTCTCGGTCCGCTCCCGCCACAGGCCCCCCACCGCCAGGACCAGTCCGGCCAGCACCACCAGCAGCACCCACGAACTGTGGTCGACCGAGGGGAGGAAGAGCTCCGAGGCCCAGCCCGCGGTCGCGAGCGTCAGCCACACCGCCACCAGCGTCCGGCGGCGGTGCCGGAAGCCGAGGGGGGCCAGCAGGAAGAGGAGTCCCAGGAGGGCGGTGGGCGGGAAGGGCCAGGGTGTGCCCGTTGCCGCCGCCCGCGCCGAGAACGCGGTGACCACGGCACCGGCGACGTCGCCGCAGAAGGCCACGCACCACGCCTGGAGCGGGCGCAGTGCAGACCACAGCAGAGGGACCGTCTGGACGAGCGCCAGTGCCAGCGCCACCGCGCTCTCGACTCCGTACCCGTCGGCCAGCAGCCGCCAGCTGGTCGGCAGCAGCACGGCCAGGAGAGCGGCCGCGGGCAGCCACCGCAGCCACCCGCGGCGCGTCACGGCGGCGGCCGGGTGGTCGGGTCGGGTGGCGAGGTCCACGCGGTGGAGGAACGCGCCCACGGCGCGCACCCCGGCGGTCGGGCTCGTGGGGCGCTCCGGGCGGACCCCGGGCGAGCCGCCCGGTCCGGGTGCGGCGGAGGGCGGCGGCTCGGGTGCTTCGGTCATGGTCGGACCAGCGTAGGTAGGCGGGGCGGCTCTCCGCGTCACACCGTGGTGGGACTTCCCGACCGGTACCCCGGTGCTACCCGGTCGCGCGACCGGCCGCGGACCGCACCTGCCGGGCGGCTCGGCAGCAGCTCCCGGCCCCCGGAGCACGGGCGGCCCGGCGACCTGTCCGGGACCGGCCGGGGTCACAACTGGGCGAGCAGTTCCGCCTTCTTGGTGCTGAACTCGTCGTCCGTCAGCAGCCCTGCCTCGTGCAGCTCGCCCAGCTGGCGGATGCGGTCGGCGATGTCGGCGGCGTCGCTGCGGGTCTGGTGGGCCGGTGCGGTGCGGGTGCGGCAGGGTGCCGTGGCCACGCCGTCCCCGTCCTCCCCGCCCCGGGCTCTGCCGGCGGCACGGACCGCCTGGAGCACGGCGGCGGCGAACGGCAGCGACTCGTGCACCATGCCGTAGCCGGGGCCGAACACCACGGCGGCCGGGTCCTGGTCGGCTCGGCCCGCCGTGCCCGACCGGCCGTCCTCAGCGCCGCGTTCGATCAGGCGCAGGTGTCCGGTGAAGATCTCGGGGGAGCGCCACTCGACGTCGCTGAGCGAGGTGACGGGGAAGACCTGGTCGCCACGGGTCCACTTGGCGGAGGAGGCGCCCGTCCAGAACCACCGGAAGCTCACCGCGCTGCCGTCGAACGAGGCCTTGCCGTCGTAGGCCTTGAACTGCAGCGGGGAGTCGGGTGCGGCGACCATGTGGTGGTCGGCGGGCGCCTGGGCGTCGGGGCCGAGGTGGGCGAGCACCTGCTCGAGGAAGGCGCGGGCGGCGTCCTCACGCTCGGCGGGCAGGACCAGCCGGTGGGGGTCGGACGCCTCGCGGAGCTGCCCGCCGGCCACGTCCGTCAGGGGGTCGGCGCCCGGTCGCGGCTCGGCACGCAGGACCACGGTGCCGCGGCGGCCGGTGCTCAGCTCGACGTCCCTGAGGGCCTCGAAGGGTATGCGGCGCTCGCCGAGCACCTGGTGCAGCTTCGGGCGTCGCAGCCCGCGGGCGTAGCGGATGCGTACCGAGTCGGAGTCGAGCGTCCACACGGCGTTGACGCCGGTCAGTACATCACCCATACGGGTTATCGTAGGCGGCTCCTGGACGCCCCCTTCTCCTCCCCGGGAACGTGGCGCCCCCCGCCACCGTCCGGCTACGGCGGCCGGCCGTGACCACACCGCGGCGGGGCGCCGGGCCCTCACGCGAGGTCCGCCGAGCAGTCCTGGTCGGAGGCGGCGCAGTGGACGTCGGAGACGTCGCCCACTCCGACCCGGGCGAAGTTGCGCAGGCTCTCGGTACCGGGGGCGAAGTAGCCGGCGTGGCCGTCGGCTCCGCGGGCGGACAGCACCCGGGCCCCGAAGGCGCCGGAGACCGGGTCCGCGCCGTGGCCGATGCCGCCGAGCTCCATGTACGGCACGTCCCGGATCCAGTCGCCCGAGTCCCGCATGGCCCAGACCCGGGCGTGCGTACCCAGGCCCCGGGCGCTCTGCGCCCGCATGCCGGGGCTGCCCGCGACAGCGATGTCGTCGACGTTGGACGGCAGGTTCCGCGCGCCGACGCCGCACACCACGGAGCCGTAGCTGTGGCAGAAGAGCGAGATCCGGGCGCTGGGCGGCAGCGAACGCACGAGGGCGTCGAGCCGCAGGGAGCCGGCCGCGGCCAGCGCCCCGGTCGCGGCCTCCATGCCGACGCCGGTGGGGGAGGTGTAGTCGGCCCAGGCGATGACGGCGGTGTGTGCGTCGGGGCGCGCGGAGCGCTCGGCGTCGTAGAGGGAACGCCCCATGCCGGCGGGGGCGGTGGTGGTGCGGGCGGTCTTCTCGAAGTTCATCAGGTTGGTGTCGACACCGGGGACGACCACGGAGACGCGGTCGGCGGTGTCGAGGTCACCGAAGACCTCGGCGGCCCGGCCGTCGTTGGCGGGGTCGAAGGCGAGGATCTGGCGGCCCGGGCTCTCCAGCGACTCGTACCGGTGCATGAGCCGGCCGGCCGTCTGCCGGCCCACGGGGGTGAGCCGCGGGTCGTGCGTGAGCTGCGCCTGGTGGGCCCGTGCCCGGTCCAGCGCCAGTCTGTTGGCCTGGTAGCGCAGGGTCACCGGCGCCCCGCCCATGTTGCCGACGGCCAGCGGGAAGCGGCGGACGAGCTGCTGCTGCTCGGGGTGGCCGAGCCGGGCGAAGAACGCCCGCAGGGTGGAGGGCTTCCCGTGCGGGTTCGGCAGGTGGCGTCCCCGGAGGGAGCCGTGCGACCAGGCGATCTGCTCGGCGGAGACCGGGTCGGGATCGGAACGGTGGTTCCTGATCGCCGTCCACCCGCTCATCGCGAGCATCACGAACACCACCGTCAGCGCCAGCCCTGCGCGCCAGACGGTGGACTGCAGAAAACCGATGGAGGGGGAGCCGAGCCCCGGGTAGGAAGTCACCGCGGGCAACCCTAGAAGACGAGAGCCTACCGCCGCCTATGCCGTGAGTCATGTCACGTTTCGGATACGCCGATCGGGGTGGCCTGCGTCACGTGGCGCCGCGCCGGGGGAAGGGGCCGGAATCCTTGCCGGCGACCGGAGGTGACCGTTCGTCAGGAAAAGGGGGGTTTCCCTCTCCCGGGTGGTCACCCGCGTGGCCGCCAGTCGCCTTCCAGCGCCGGGCGGATCTGGTCGAGGTGGTGGGCCGTGATCCGCCGGATCGACTCCACGCTGCAGTCGCCGGCCTCGCCCCACAGCCGTCCCGCCACGCGCATGACGCCGCCGAAGGCCGACACCACGACGCGGGGGCGCGGGTCGGCGTCGAGGTCCACGCCCTGCCGGGTGGCGATGAGCCCGGCGATCTCCTCCTCCAGCACCGCGGCGCGCCGCAGGTGCGCAGCCACGAGCGCCGGCGTCGACTCGATCACCTGGACGGTGCGCATGTGCAGTTCCAGCGGAACCACGGAGCGGATGGTGCTGCCGATGTCCTCCCAGGAGGCGAGCACCGCGTTGCGCAGCGCCTCCAGGGGCGGCTCGTCGGCCGGACGTTCGGTGAGGGCCTGGACGTACTGCCGCTCGACCATGTCCTGGACGGCGAAGGCCACGTCCTCCTTGTTGGCGAAGTAGCGGAAGAAGGTGCGCTGGGAGACGTCGACCGCCGCGGCGATGTCGTCGACGGTGGTGTGCTCGTACCCGCGGTCGGTGAAGAGCTCCAGCGCGGAGCGGATGAGGGCGTTGCGGGTGCGCTGCTTGCGGCGTGCGCGCAGCCCGCACGGTGCACCCTCGGTCCACCGGTCCCCGGCGGGCTCGGCAGCAGTCCGCCCGCGCTCGCCCCGCGAGTCCTCGTCACTTCGGGCGGCGGCGCGCGCCACGGCCCTCGCGGAGGATGCCGCGACCGGCGTCGTCCCGATCCTTCTCACGACCCTCCTCCTCTCCCGTCTGGGCTGTTCAGGATACCTGTGAGCAAAATGACAGTTACTGACTGACAGACCGGCCGACTTTCTGTCAGTCGCTGACACTAGCCTTGGTTCATGAGTTCTCAGACCCCGGTCGCCGAAGCGCCGGAACACACCGCACCGGAGCCTCGCCGCGGACTGCGGGGCCATCCGTGGCTCACTCTGTTCTCGGTGGCCATAGGCGTGATGATGGTGGCTCTCGACGGCACGATCGTCGCCATCGCCAACCCGGCCATCCAGAGCGACCTGCACGCCTCACTCGCCGACGTGCAGTGGATAACCAACGGCTACATGCTCGCGCTGGCGGTCTCCCTGATCACCGCGGGCAAGCTGGGCGACAGGTTCGGACACCGGCAGACCTTCCTGGTGGGCGTCGTCGGCTTCGCGCTCTCCTCGGGCGCCATCGGGCTGTCCGGCCAGGTCACGCTGGTGATCACCTTCCGCGTCCTGCAGGGCCTGTTCGGCGCCCTGCTCATGCCGGCCGCACTCGGCCTGCTCCGCGCCACCTTCCCCGCCGAGAAGCTCAACATGGCGATCGGCATCTGGGGCATGGTCATCGGCGCCTCCACCGCCGGCGGCCCCATCGTCGGCGGCCTCCTGGTCGAACACGTCAACTGGCAGTCGGTGTTCTTCATCAACGTGCCGGTGGGCCTCCTGGCGCTCGTCCTGGGCCTGGTGATCCTGCGCGACCACCGTGCCGAGAAGGCGCCGCGCTCCTTCGACCTGCCGGGCATCGTCCTGCTCAGCGGCGCGATGTTCTGCCTCATCTGGGCACTGATCAAGGCCACCGACTGGTCCTGGAGTGACGGCAGGACCTGGGGCTTCCTGGTCGGCTCGGTCGTCCTGTTCGGCCTGTTCGCGCTCCTGGAGAACCGGGTCCGCGAGCCGCTGATCCCGCTGCGGATGTTCCGCTCCGTCCCGCTGTCGGCCGGCACCGTCCTGATGGTGCTGATGGCCTTCGCCTTCATGGGCGGCCTGTTCTTCGTCACCTTCTACCTGCAGAACGTGCACGGCATGAGCCCGGTGGACAGCGGACTGCACCTGCTGCCGCTCACCGGCATGATGATCGTCGGCTCGCCGCTGGCCGGCTTCCTGATCACCAAGGCCGGCCCCCGCATCCCGCTGGTCGGCGGCATGCTCATCACGGCCGTGGCGACCTTCGGCATGTCCACCCTGGACACCGGCACGGGCACCGCGACGATGTCCCTGTGGTTCGCGCTCATGGGTCTGGGCCTCGCCCCGGTCATGGTGGGCGCCACCGAGGTCATCGTCGGCAACGCGCCGATGGAGCTCTCCGGCGTCGCAGGCGGTCTCCAGCAGGCCGGCATGCAGGTCGGCGGCAGCCTCGGCACGGCCGTGCTGGGCGCGGTGATGTCCTCGCACGTCGAGAACGACCTGCCCGGCCAACTCGCGCGCACCGGCCTGCCCGGCGGGACGCCCGCGCAGATGTCGCAGGCCGTCGACGCCGTCTCGGTGGGTCTGGCCCCGGTGACGAAGCAGATGCCGGCACCCCTGGCCGCGAAGATCACCCAGGTCGCGCACGACACCTTCGTCTCCGGCATGAGCGCCGCCTTCCTGGTGGCCTGCGGGGTGGCGGTCGTCGCCGCCGTGGTGGCCCTGTTCACCAAGCGGGGCCTCAACGCCGAGGCCGGCGCCGGAATGGGCCACATCTGACAGGTCCGCCCACGCGTCCCGCCCCCGTCCGGAGCCACCGGGTGGGGGCGGTCGCGCGCTCGGCCGCTCCACCGTCAACTCCCCGGGTCAACCGCCCCCACCCCGGGTGCCGCGCGAAACGCTCGGCCGCCGGCCCCGCAGCACCGGGCGGACGCGTCAATGCCGGGCCGCAGCCACCCCCCGTACGAGGAGAACCCGTCCCTCTCGAAACTCAGCGGAGCGGGCGGCGACCGGACGGGCGCGCCTGCCCGCCGCGGAGACGCGGACCACCACCACCGAGATCACCTATCCGGGTGAGCGGCGGCTGCCCGCCTTGGTGGGGGACGCGGCCGACCGTGAGGCTCTGCGGCAACCCCGCTCCACGGCCGAACACGCCACCGCGGGGCGGCGAGACGGCGGGCGTCCGGGCGGACGGCCGTCACCACACCGGCCGTGCACCGCGCACGGCCTCACGGGGAAGGCACGACATGCGCACCACCGACCACGGCGAGACCCGTCACCAGCCGGCCGCCGGCACCACCACCCACCCCCACCGCACGGCGGACCACCGGCGCCGGAGCCCCCGCCTTGACGGCAGGGACACACCGCTCCACCCGACCGCCCCCGGTACGCGGCGTGAGACCTGCGCGAGCCGGGCCGCCCGTCCGGCCGGCGCACTCCGGAGCCACGCGCACCGCCCCTCGCCGGCCCCCGGCCGGTCCCGCTTGCGGGCCGCGGCCGTCACCACGCTGGTGGCCGGCCTGGCGGTCCTCACCGCTCTCACCGCCGCAGGGCCGGCTCCCCGGGCGCAGGCCAGTACCCGCCCCGCCGCCGCCCCTGCCGCGGGCCGCTGCTCCACCGGCCAGCTCTGCCTGTGGGACCGGGCCGACTACGGCGGCACCCGGCGCGTCTTCGAACTGAGCGGCACACCGGTGGAGGAGTGCGTCCCCCTGCCGCACGGTGGCGTCGCCCAGGCACTCGCCAACCGGACGGGCCGCCACGTCACCGCCTACCAGAGCGAGGAGTGCGCGGAGACCGGCGAGTTCGACACCTACCCGGGCGGCGGCAGCTGGGTGCCGCAATCCCCGTACCAAGTACGGGCATTCAAGGTCTGGGAGCGCTGAGCGGGGGTACGCGGAAGGTCAGCCCGGACCACTCGGCACAGCGGCGGCAGCCAGGCGCCCGAGCGGTCCGGACCGCGTCAGCCAGGGCAGGAGCCCCCGCCCACGCGGCCGGAAGAGGTCGCGGAGCGGGCCGGACCGTCAGCGACTGGCGCAGCCCGCACCGTAGGCACTGTGGGCAGGCACCGGACGCCGGCGGACCTACGAGCTGACGTCCCCACGGAGGTGCCCACGCCGAGGGCCCCGGCCGTAGCGACCGACCGGGGCCGGGCGCGCGCCGAAGGCGGGCGCGGGAAGAGGCGGTGCGGCACACGGCCCGCAGCAGGCGAGGCACCCCCTGACCGGGCGCACTCCCGACGCCCGCCGGCCCGCAAGACCCGGCGCCGGCGGCGAGAAGGGCCGCGTTCCCTCGGGTGGGCAGGCCCCAGCCGGGGAAGGCCACGCCCTCGGACGGGGCCACGCCCTCGGACAGGGAGGCGTGCCTCAGCCGGGCTGCCGGGAGTCAGCACCGTTGTGGTGGGCGCCGGCCTCGCCCGCGTCCGCGGCCGAGGGGTCCAGCAACTGGTAGCGGTCGATGGCCTGCTTGAGCGAGGAGCGGTCGACCTTGCCCTCCTTGGCCAGCTCGGTGAGGACCCCGAGCACGATCGACTGGGCGTCGATGTGGAAGAAGCGCCGCGCAGCGCCCCGGGTGTCGGCGAAACCGAAACCGTCGGCCCCCAGCGACTGCCAGGTGCCCGGCACCCACCGTGCGATCTGGTCGGGGACCGCACGCATCCAGTCCGACACCGCCACGAACGGCCCCTGCGCCCCCTGCAGCGCCCGGGTCACATACGGAACGCGCTGCTCCTCCTCCGGGTGGAGCAGGTTGTGCCGCTCCACCTCGACGGCCTCGCGCCGCAGCTCGTTCCAGGAGGTCGCCGACCACACGTCGGCGCGGACGTTCCACTCCTCGGCGAGGATGCGCTGCGCCTCCAGGGCCCACGGCACGGCCACACCGGAGGCCATGATCTGGGCCGGGACCTCGCCCGACTCCCCCTCGCTGAGCCGGTACACGCCCCGCAGGATGCCCTCGACGTCGACGTTCTCCGGCTCCGCGGGCTGCTGGATGGGCTCGTTGTAGACGGTGAGGTAGAAGAAGACGTCCTCGCTGTCCTCGCCGTACATGCGCCGCAGGCCGTCCCGCACGATGTGGGCGATCTCGTAGCCGTAGGCCGGGTCGTAGGCGACACAGGCCGGGTTGGTCGAGGCCAGCAGCTGCGAGTGGCCGTCCGCGTGCTGGAGCCCCTCACCGGTCAGCGTCGTCCGGCCGGCGGTCGCACCCAGTACGAAACCGCGGGCCAACTGGTCGGCCATCTGCCAGAACTGGTCACCGGTGCGCTGGAACCCGAACATCGAGTAGAAGACGTAGACCGGGATGAGCGGCTCGCCGTGGGTGGCGTAGGCCGACCCCGCCGCGATGAGCGAGGCGGTGCACCCGGCCTCGGTGATGCCGTCGTGCAGCATCTGGCCCGTCGGCGACTCCTTGTACGCCAGCAGCAGCTCACGGTCGACCGACTCGTAGAGCTGCCCCAGCGGGTTGTAGATCTTCGCGGACGGGAAGAACGCGTCCATGCCGAAGGTGCGGTACTCGTCCGGCGCGATCGGCACGAACCGCTTGCCGATCTCCTTGTCCCGCATGAGGTCCTTGAGCACCCGCACGAACGCCATGGTGGTGGCGATCTTCTGGTGCCCGGAGCCCTTCTTCGCCGCCGCGTACGCCTTGTCACCCGGCAGGTCCAGCGGCTTGGCCCGCACCACGCGGGTCGGCACGTAACCGCCCAGCGCCTTGCGGCGGTCGTGCATGTACTGGATCTCCTCCGAGTCCCGCCCCGGGTGGTAGTACGGCGGGTTGCCGTCCTCCAGCTTGCTGTCGGGAATCGGCAGGTGCAGGCGGTCGCGGAAGTTCTTCAGGTCCTCCACCGTCAGCTTCTTCATCTGGTGGGTGGCGTTGCGGCCCTCGAAGTTGGGCCCGAGCGTCCAGCCCTTGACGGTCTGCGCCAGGATGACCGTCGGCTGGCCCTGGTGCGCCTTGGCCGCCGCGTACGCCGCGAAGATCTTCCGGTGGTCGTGGCCGCCGCGGCCGAGGTGGAGGACCTCGTCGTCGGTCATGTTCTCGACCATGGCGCGCAGCCGGTGGTCGCCGCCGAAGAAGTGGTCGCGGATGTAGGCGCCGGTCTCGGTGGCGTAGGTCTGGAACTGGCCGTCGGGCGTGGTGTTGAGCTTGTTGACCAGCACGCCGTCGCGGTCCTGGGCCAGCAGCGGGTCCCAGGAGCGGTCCCAGACCAGCTTGATGACGTTCCAGCCCGCACCACGGAACTGGGACTCCAGCTCCTGCATGATCTTGCCGTTGCCGCGGACCGGGCCGTCCAGGCGCTGGAGGTTGCAGTTGACGACGAAGGTGAGGTTGTCCAGGCCCTCACGTGCCGCGATGGACAACTGGCCGAGCGACTCCGGCTCGTCCATCTCCCCGTCGCCGAGGAACGCCCACACGTGGGAGCCGGAGGTGTCGGCGATGCCCCGGGCCTGCATGTAGCGGTTCATGCGTGCCTGGTAGACGGCGCCGAGCGGGCCGAGCCCCATGGAGACGGTCGGGAACTCCCAGAAGTCCGGCATCAGCCGCGGGTGCGGATAGCTGGAGAGGCCGTCGGGGGCCTTGGACTTCTCCTGCCGGAAGCCGTCCAACTGGGCCTCGCTCAGGCGGTCCAGGAGGTACGCGCGGGCATAGACGCCGGGTGAGGCGTGGCCCTGGAAGAAGATCTGGTCGCCGCCGTCGCCCCCGTCCTTGCCGCGGAAGAAGTGGTTGAAGCCGACGTCGTAGAGGGAGGCGGAGGAGGCGAAGGTGGCGATGTGGCCGCCGACCCCGATGCCCGGCCGCTGCGCGCGCGAGACCATCACCGCCGCGTTCCAGCGGGTGGCGTTGAGGACCTTGCGCTCGATCTCCTCGTTGCCCGGGAAGAACGGCTCGTCCTTGGTGGCGATGGTGTTGACGTAGTCCGTGCTGCGCATCTCGGGCACGGCCACGCGCTGCTCGCGGGCCCGCTCGATGAGGCGGAGCATCAGGTAGCGGGCGCGTTCCCGGCCCCGCTCATCGACGGCTGCGTCGAGCGAGTCGAGCCACTCCTGGGTCTCCTCGGGGTCGAAGTCCGGGACCTGGCTGGGAAGGCCGCCAATGATGATCGGGTTGCGATCTGTTCCGGAAGCCACGCTGTTCCTTCTGTTTCGTGTCAGGTCGACTTCCGAGGGAACCGGGTCGGCCTGCGCTACGGGTGGGATCATGCTGTGCACGGCCGATCGGGCCGCCCGCCCGCCGCGTCGCAACCGTCGAAGGACGGCTCGACCCGACCGAGGGTGAGGACCGTCTCCGCCCGTGGCCTGGCGCTGTCTGGGTGCCTGCAGTGTGAACGCGCCCACTCCATCGTGGACCGAGGTGGGGGAGCCCGTCATCTTTACCAGCGGGTAACCCCGGCTCGTCCAGCCATTCGTCCTGCGTGGTCACCGGGGGTGGGGGCGGCTGTCACCCTGCGTCCGCAGCCGCCCGTCCTCCGGGTCGTCGGACGGCCGGACGGACGCCGCCGTGGGCCCTCCCGAGGCGGGACCGCGGGGTGGCACGGACGGCGGGGTGCGCGATCAGCCCCAAACCCGGCAGAATGAGTGTGGTGTGCATCACGCGCAGGGCTGCGCGCGGTGCCTGGGTTGGGGCGAGACCGCCCCTAACGTCACCGTTTCGGCGGTCTCGGCAGCCGGGTACTTGCGCGATCCGCCCCGCCCGTGTGGACTACGCCCATATACCTCGCGCCCGCGCGGGGCCTGACAAGCGACGAAGACACGACAGGAGGCAATCCGTGAGCGCGACCGCGGACCACGCGGAGGAGCGGACCAACCCGGCGACCAGGCTGGGGTTCGAGCCCGGACAGGTGGTCCAGGAGATCGGCTACGACGACGACGTCGAGCAGGAGCTCCGTGAAGGTATCGAGACGGTGATCGGCACGGATCTCGTCGACGAGGACTACGACGACGTGGCCGACGTCGTCCTGCTGTGGTTCCGCGACGAGGACGGCGACCTCACGGACGCGCTGGTGGACGCCATCGGTCTGATCGACGAGGGCGGCGCCATCCTGCTGCTGACGCCGAAGACGGGGCGGGACGGCTACATCGAGCCCAGCGACATCAACGAGGCCGCCCAGACCGCGGGCCTGACCCAGACCAAGAGCGTCAACGCCGGCAAGGACTGGTCCGGCAGCCGTCTGGTCACCCCGAAGGCGGCCAAGACCGGCAAGCGCTGAGCCGGCCGGCGCCCCGGGGCGCCCGCGACACCGCTCCCCGCCCGCTGCCGCCCGCAGCCGGGTCGAGGGCGACGGAGGCACCACCGCCGCCGAGCGCCCGACCACCGCGGGGCCGCGGTCACCGTCCTCCCATCCTGCTCGCCCGCGCCCGCGGGTCCCTCCGTCCGGCCGGACGGACGGACCCCTCCAAGGCCGGGCTGCCACGTGACGGACCCCCGCCGGTACTACCGGCGGGGGTCCGCCCCGTAGTGTGGGCGCCGCCGGGCGTCACGCACCCCGGCGCCGTGCCGGGCCGCGGCGGAACGCCGGCCGGGCACGGGGGAAGCGGACTGACGAAGGGAAGGCCGGCAATGGCGATCGAGGTGGGCACTGCGGCGCCCGAGGTGGAGCTGAAGAACCAGCACGGCGAGCTGGTGCGGCTCTCCGACTTCCGGGGCGAGAAGACCGTGGTCCTGGTCTTCTACCCGTTCGCCTTCACCGGGGTGTGCACCGGGGAGCTGTGCGCGCTCCGTGACGAGCTGCCGCGCTTCGTCAACGAGGACGTGCAGCTCCTGGCGGTCTCCAACGACTCGCCCTTCGCACTGCGCGTCTTCGCCGAGCAGGAGGGGCTGGAGTACCCGCTGCTCTCCGACTTCTGGCCGCACGGCGAGGCGTCCCGCGCCTACGGCGTCTTCGACGAGGAGAAGGGCTGCGCGGTCCGCGGCACCTTCATCATCGACAAGGAGGGCGTGGTCCGCTGGACGGTCGTCAACGGCCTGCCCGACGCCCGTGACCTGCAGGAGTACGTCAAGGCGATCGAGAACCTCTGACCTGCGCAGGCCGTCCGGGGACAGCTGGCCCCGGACGGCCGCACCCCGCCGGCCGGCGTCGCGGAGCGGAAACGGCGACGGAGCCGGCGCCCGGAGCCTTCCGCCGGGCGCACCGGCCCCGGCGGGGCCGAGTGCGGCGCATGCCGTCTGCGGGAACCCGTCACTAGGATCGATTCGTTGATCCGACATGCCATGCACGACGGGGGCACGACTCGTGACGTACCCCTCGACTCTTAGGGAGGACTCGTGGGAGTCAGCCTCAGCAAGGGCGGCAACGTCTCGCTGACGAAGGAAGCCCCCAACCTGACCGCCGTCATCGTGGGGCTGGGCTGGGACGCGCGTACGACCACCGGTACCGACTTCGACCTGGACGCCAGCGCACTGCTCGTCGACGAGACGGGCAAGGTGGGCAACGACCAGAACTTCGTCTTCTTCAACAACCTCAAGAGCCCCGACGGCTCGGTGGAGCACACCGGTGACAACCTCACCGGTGAGGGCGAGGGCGACGACGAGCAGGTCAAGGTGAACCTCGTCGGGGTGCCGGCCGAGGTCGCCAAGATCGTCTTCCCGGTGTCGATCTACGACGCCGAGAACCGCCAGCAGAGCTTCGGCCAGGTCCGCAACGCCTTCATCCGCGTCGTCAACCAGGCCGACAACACCGAGATCGCCCGGTACGACCTGAGCGAGGACGCTTCCACGGAGACCGCGATGGTCTTCGGCGAGCTGTACCGCAACGGCGCGGAGTGGAAGTTCCGTGCGGTGGGCCAGGGCTACGCCTCGGGCCTGCGCGGCATCGCCCAGGACTTCGGCGTCAACGTCTGAGGAAGTGTGGTGGAACCTGGGTTCGGATCAGCGGGCATGGTCTGGTGCGTGCGATCCCCAGGCGGAGGAGAACGGCGACGCGGAGCGTCGACCGACGACCACGCGGGATGGGGGTCCCCCCGGCCGAAGGCTGGGGGAGTGCGTGCCAGGCCACGCCCGCCCGAGCACAGTTCACCGCGCTTTCTGAGGCATCCAGATCACCGTCTGGTTCCGGATGGTGCGTTCCAGGCCTGACCGGTACGGGATCGGGGCAGGCTGGCTGGCGGCCGGCCCTTCCCGGGGCCGGCCGACCAGGCGACGGACCACGGCCGGCCCACGGCCCGGTCCGGAACCGACCACCGGCACGTGCCGGGCACGCCCGTGGACGTGTCCCGCCCGGCGCCGTACCCCGCCCGGGGTGCGGCGCCGCGTGCTGCTTGCAAGAGCGCTGCCCGGCCCGGGAGGCCGGCGGCCCCTACTCCGGGGAGGAAACCAACAACATGGGCGTCACACTCGCCAAGGGGGGCAACGTCTCCCTGTCCAAGGCCGCACCGAACCTCGAAAAGATCATGGTCGGCCTCGGCTGGGACGCGCGCTCCACCACCGGAGCCCCCTTCGACCTGGACGCCAGCGCGCTGCTGTGCGCCGGGGGCAGGGTGCTGGGCGACGAGTACTTCGTCTTCTACAACAACCTCACCAGCCCGGAGGGCTCGGTGGAGCACACCGGCGACAACCTCACCGGTGAGGGAGAGGGCGACGACGAGTCGATCCTGGTGGACCTGGGAAGCGTCCCCGAGGCCGTGGAGAAGATCGTCTTCCCGGTCTCCATCCATGAGGCGGATGCCCGGGGCCAGAGCTTCGGCCAGGTCAGCAACGCCTTCATCCGCGTGGTCAACCAGGCGGACGACAGCGAACTGGCCCGCTACGACCTGAGCGAGGACGCGGCCGGCGAAACCGCGATGATCTTCGGGGAGGTCTACCGCCACAGCGGCGAGTGGAAGTTCCGGGCCGTGGGTCAGGGGTACGCGTCGGGGCTTCGGGGCATCGCTCTAGACTTCGGGGTCAACGTTTCGTAAAACGGTGGGACGTTTCGTCAGACCGCGCACTGCGCGCGGGGGAACCCGACAGCAAGGAATGGGTTAGCAGTGCTCCTGAAAACCTTCGGCTGGTCGTTCGCCATCACGGTGGTCGGCCTCGCCCTCGCCGGCTTCATCTGGGGGTGGCAGGGCCTGGCGATCGTCGCGATTCTGTCCGTCCTGGAGATCTCCCTCTCCTTCGACAACGCGGTCATCAACGCGGGCATCCTCCGCAAGATGAACGCCTTCTGGCAGAAGATCTTCCTGACGGTCGGCGTGCTCATCGCCGTGTTCGGCATGCGACTGGTCTTCCCCGTGGTCATCGTCGCGATCACGGCGAAACTCAGCCCCATCAAGGCCGTCGACCTCGCGATCAACGACAAGAACCACTACCAGCACCTGGTGACGGCCGCCCACCCGGCGATCGCCGCCTTCGGTGGCATGTTCCTCTTCATGATCTTCCTCGACTTCATCTTCGAGGAGCGCGACTACAAGTGGCTCGCGTGGATCGAGAAGCCGCTCGCCAAGCTCGGCAAGCTGGACATGCTCTCGGTGATCATCGCGCTCGTCGTCCTGATCGTGACCGCCACCACCGTGGCCACCTCGGTGGCCCACGGCGGCGCGGACAAGAGCGCCACGGTGCTGCTCTCCGGCGTCGCCGGTCTGCTGACCTACCTCGTCGTCGGCGGTGTCTCCGGCTACTTCGAGGACCGCCTGGAGGACGACGAGGACGAGGAGGAGGGTGACGCGGAGACGGCCGGGAAGCCGGCGCGCGGTGCCTCCTCCGCCGTCGGCCTCGCCGGCAAGGCCGCGTTCTTCATGTTCCTCTACCTTGAGGTCATCGACGCGTCCTTCTCCTTCGACGGGGTCGTCGGCGCCTTCGCCATCACCAACGACATCTTCGAGATGGCGCTGGGTCTGGGCATCGGCGCCATGTACATCAGGTCGCTGACCGTCTTCCTGGTCCGCAAGGGCACCCTGGACGACTACGTCTACCTGGAGCACGGCGCCCACTACGCCATCGGCGCGCTGGCCGTCATCCTCCTCGCCACCATCAAGTACGAGATCCCGGAGGTCGTCACCGGCCTCATCGGCGTCGCGCTGATCGGCCTCTCCTACTGGTCCTCGGTGGTGCGCAACCGCCGGATCGCCGGTGAGAGCGAGGGAGAACAGCCCGCGCTCCACGTGTGACACCGGGCTGTTCGCGGAACGCTTCAGAGAGGGGCGGCGACGGGGTTCTCCTCGCCGCCGCCCCTCTTTTTCGTACGGCCGTCACCGGCCCAGGGGAGGGCGAGATGTCGCAGTGGCTGGACTGGCTGCGAGGTGGGCCGAAGGCCGACTTCGACGCAGTCGGCGGACCGCAGGTGGTGGAACTGACCAAACGCCGCTCGTCGGTCTCGCTCACCAAGCAGGGCGCCTCCACCGGGCACCTGCGCGTCAACCTGCACTGGCAGATGCGCACCAGCGACATTGGCGACCGTTCCGGCCGGAGCGGCAGGGACCTGCTGCGCAACCCCGGCTCCCTCTTCAAACCCGAGATCGTGACGGCCCAGGGCCCCGCCGTCGTCAAGATCGACCTCGACCTGGCCTGCATGTACGAGCTGAAGGACGGCAGCAAGGGCGTGGTGCAGCCGCTCGGCGACTTCCTCGGCGACCTCAACGGGCCGCCCTACGTGCAGCTCAGCGGAGACGACCGGTTCGGCTCACCCTCCGGCGAGACGCTGTACGTCAACCTCGACCACAGTGACGAGATCCGGCGCCTGCTGATCTTCGTCTACATCTACGACGGCACCCCCGCCTTCGACCGCACGCACGCCGTCGTCTCCCTCTACCCCAGCAGCGGCCCCCGGGTGGAGATAGGCCTCGACGAACGCGCCCCGCAGGCCAGGTCCTGCGCCGTGTTCATGCTGGAGAACGAGAAGGGCGACCTCACCGTGCGCCGCGAGGTCCGCTACGTCTACGGCTTCCAGTCCGAGTTGGACCGCCTCTACGGCTGGGGGCTGCACTGGGGGCGCGGCTACAAGACGAAGACCTGAGACCGGCGGACCGCACAGCGCGACCCCACCGCCGGCGGTCCCTGCGCCCCCACTGCCCCGGCCCTGCGACCTCAGCGCCGCCCGGGCCCGCGGGCCGCGCCGCCTCACCGCCAACGGCCGCGCGGCCCGGCGCCCGCGGATCGCCGCACCGGGACGGACGCCACCGGCCGCCGCCCCGACCTCAGCGCCGCTGGAACTGCGGCCCCTGCGGCGGCAGCGCGAAGGGACCGGCGGGCGCGGCCCCCTGCTGCGGCACCGCGTACCCGGGCGGCGCGGCTGCCGCAGGGCCGGCCGAGGTCTGCTGAGGGTAGCCGTAGGCGGGCGGCGGCGCCTGAGTCACGGGCCCCGGGTAGCCGTAGCCGTAGCCGGGCGGCTGGGCCGGCGGGGGCTGCTGGGGGAAGCCGTACCCGGTCTGCTGCGGCCCCGGCGCGGCATAGCCGGTCGGCGGGTGGGCCGGCGGCGGCGGCACGGCGGGGTGCGCCGCGCCGGTGACCGGAGGGCCGCTGGGAGGCAGGGTCACCGCTTCGGTCGGGGAACCCGGCGCGAGCGGCCCCGCCCCGTGCGTGGGCGGCGCGGGGAACGGGGCGTGCGCCTCGGTGGGGGCACCGGCCTCGGTCGGCCAGGCGGTGACCATCGGCTGGGTGGGTTCGGCCACCGGGCCGGCGGCAGCCGGCGCCTCGACGGGCGAGGGGGACGCGGCCGGCTCGGGCCCGGCCGGCGCGGGCGCGGGCCAGGCCGGACGGGTCACCGCCTCCGCATCGGGCTCGGGCGGCGGCACAGCCTGCGGCGCCGGTTCCGCGGACGCCTCGCCGCCGCGCTCCGCGGCCGGCGCGGTCACGCCGGTAGGTGCGCTTCCGGCGGACGGTGCGGTCCCGGCGGTAGGCGCGTCGTCCGGCCCCGCGCCGCCAGCGGCTTCGTCGCCCCGGCCGGTGGCGGCCGGGGCGGAGCCGTCCGGCTCCTCCGCCACCACGATGCCGAACTCGGCGGCCAGCTCCGCGAGGCCGCCGGTGTACCCCTGCCCGAGGGCCCGGAACTTCCAGGCGTCGCCGCGACGGTAGAGCTCGCCGCAGATCAGGGCGGACTCCTCACCCGTCTCCGGTTCGATGTCGAAGCGGGCGTACGGCTCGCCGTCCCCACCCCCCGCCGCGTACAGCTCCAGGCGCAGCCCCGGTACGGCACCGAAGGCGCCGCCGTCGGTGGACGCGGCGACCACGACGCGCTCCACCGCCGCCTCCAGGGGGGCGAGGTCGGCCTCCAGGGCCTCGGCGAACCCGTCGCCGGACTGCTCCCTGGGCAGGTGCCGCACCAGCCCGCAGGGGTGCGTCGGCTGGTTGTAGAAGACGAAGTCCTCGTCGCCGCGCACCTTCCCCGCTTCCGTCACCAGCAGGGCGCAGGCGTCGACGACGGGAACCCCGGGTCCGGACGCCCACCGCAGGACGGCACGGACCGCCGGGGTGGTGAGGGGAACGTTCGACCCCTTGGGCATGGCGTGCGTCATGACGGCCATCCTGCCTCGTGGTCGGGGCCCGGGACAACGCGGCCCGGGGCGTGCGCCCGGCGCGTCCATCCCTGTCCGCCGGCCCTGCCCGCGACCCTGGAGGCGCCCCCGGGCGACACACAACCTTCACGCCCTCGGGAACTTCGGGACCCACCCCACACGTACGATTACCGGCCAGATCGGGACGCAGAGGGACCGCACGACGCGTCGTCAAGCACCATCAGCGAACGGGGGACTCCCATGCGCCACTTCGACCACGTGGACCCAGAGACGCGCGTCGCGCTCTTCCACCGCGAACCTGCTCTCTTCACCGCGGACTCGCCACTCGCCACCCTCGCGGTGGCCCTGGGCGCCACGCTCTACAGCCCCGCGACGAGGCCGGAACTCGCCGCCGACGTCGTCAAACAGGCGGCCCGCGGGGTGGTGTCGATGGTGCTCTGCCTGGAGGACTCCATCGGGGACGAGGACGTCGCCGAAGGGGAGGCGAACCTCGTCCGCCAGTTCGCGGACCTCGCCGAGGCCGACGCGGCCGGCACCCCCCTGCCACTGCTCTTCGTGCGGGTGCGCACCCCCGACCAGATACCCGACCTGGTCCGGCGGATGGGCCCCGCCGTGACGCTGCTCAGCGGCTTCGTCCTGCCGAAGTTCACCGAGGAGCGGGGGGTGCCCTTCCTGGAGGCGATCGCGGCGGCCGAGCCCGCGGGCGGACGGCTGCTGGCGATGCCCGTCCTGGAATCCCCCGAGCTGCTCCACCTGGAGACACGGAACGAGACCCTGCACGGCATAGCCCGCACCCTGGACAAGTACCGCGACCGGGTACTGGCCCTCCGGCTGGGCGTCACCGACTTCTGCTCCGCCTACGGACTGCGCCGGGCACCCGACATGACCGCCTACGACGTGCGCATCGTCGCCTCCGTCATCGCGGACGTCGTCAACGTCCTGGGCCGCGCCGACGGCACCGGCTTCACCGTGACCGGGCCCGTCTGGGAGTACTTCCGCCACCAGGAGCGCATGTTCAAGCCGCAGCTGCGGGTCAGCCCCTTCCGCGGGCGGGCCGAGGAGCTGCGGGACGCGCTGATCGAGCACGACCTCGACGGCCTGCTGCGGGAGGTGCAGCTCGACCGCGCCAACGGCCTGCTGGGCAAGACGTGCATCCACCCCACCCACGTGGCGCCCGTCCACGCCCTCTCCGTGGTCAGCCACGAGGAGTACAGCGACGCCGTCGACATCCTGCGCCCCGACCGGTGCGGCGGCGGGGTGGTGCGCTCCTCCTACACCAACAAGATGAACGAGGTGAAGCCCCACCGGGCCTGGGCCGAACGCATCCTGCTGCGCGCCGAGGTCTTCGGGGTGCTCCGGGAGGGTGTCGGCTTCGTGGAGCTGCTCACGGCGGGAACGACCGCGGTGGGCACCGCCGGGGCGGGAGCCCGATGACGGCCCGTCCCGTCCGCCCACCGGCCCGTCCGGCCGCCCCCACCCCCACGACCCCGCACGAGGACATGAACCAGCCGAAGCAGCACACCCCGCCCCCGTCCCATCCGGCAGACCCCGCCGCCGGCACCCGCGCCGCCGGCGCCCCGGACACCCGAGCCGACCACCCCGCCGGGACGGGCGAGTGCGCCGGGGACCGGAAAGCGGCCGGTGACGGGCAGGCGCCGCGGCAGGTCTGGTCCGGCGAGTGGGTGGCCGAACGCCTGGAGGTCCGGCTGGAAGGGGACCCGGCCCTGCGCGACCTCCTCGGCCTGGCCCTGCGCCGCAACCCGCGCCGCGCCCATCTGCTGGTCTCCCACGTCCTGGGCAAGCACGTCCCGCAGCGGCCCCACCTCGTCCACGAGTCGGGGGTGCGCCTGGGCCGCGAGGTCCGCGCCCTGCTGGGGGACGAGGCCACCGCCCGCGCCGTCGTGCTCGGGTACGCCGAGACGGCCACCGGCCTCGGGCACAGCGTCGCCGACGGCATGGCGCTCGCCCCCTGCCTCCACTCCACGCGACGGCTCATACCCGGGGTGCCCCCCGTCGGAGGCTTCGAGGAGGAGCACAGCCACGCCACCTCCCACCTCCTCCTCCCCGAGGACCCCGAACTCCTGGCCGGCGAAGGCCCCCTGGTCCTCGTCGACGACGAGTTCTCCACCGGCCGGACGGTGCTCAACACCATCGCCGCCCTGCACGCCCGCCACCCGCGCGAGACCTACGTCATCGTCGCGCTGGTCGACATGCGTTCGCCCGCCGACCGCAAGCACCTCGCGGACTTCGCCGCCGGACTCGGGGCGCGCGTCGAGGTGGTCGCGCTGGCCCGCGGCACGGTCGCCCTCCCCGCCGACGTCCTGGAGCGCGGCCAGGCCCTCGTCGCCGCCCACAGCCCGGCACCGTACTCCGCGGACGCGGAAGGCGGGACCCTGGCCCCGCGGCACACCGCGCCACCGGCGGTGCGGGTGGCGCTCAACTGGCCGGAGGGCGTCCGGGAGGGCGGCCGGCACGGTTTCACGCCCGCCGACCGCGAGGCCCTCACCGCCGCCCTGCCCGGCCTCGCCGCAGACCTGGCCCGCCACCTGGCACCGGCCGCCCGCCGCATACTCGTCCTGGGCAACGAGGAGCTGATGTACGCGCCGCTGCGTCTGGCCACCGCCCTGGAGGACCTGTTGGCCACCACCCCCACCGCCGAAGGGGAGCCGAGGACGGTCCACTTCTCCACCACCACCCGCTCGCCCGTCCTCGCCCTGGACGACCCCGGCTACGCCATCCGCACCCGGCTCGACTTCCCCGCCCACGACGACCCGGCGGACGGCCCCGGACCGCGCTACGCCTACAACGTCGCCCCCGGCACCGCCGCCGAGCGCCGCTTCGACACCGTCGTCGCCGTGGTGGACACCCCGGCGGACACCCCGCAACTGCACGCCCCGGGCGGCCTGCTGGACGTGTTGCGCGCCCACACCGACCAGCTGCTGCTGGCGGTCCTCCCCGTCCGCACACCGCACCCGGCGGCCCCCGCGCGGACCGAAAGCAGCCCCGGGCCCCGTCCCGCGCCGCGGGCCCCTCAGCCGTGACGGCCCCACATCGCCCCGCCCGCGACGCCCCACCCGCCCCCGGGCCGCAGCCCCCCGCGACGCCCCCGCAACGACCAGACGACAGGTGCCCCATGCCCACGCCCCGCCCCGCACCCCTCCCGCCCGGTCGCGAGCCCCTGCGCGGCCCGCACTTCTCCTCCTACGCGCCCGAGGAGGTCGGCTGGCTCCTCCAGGACCTCTCGGACGTCACCCTGGAGGCACCCACCGAGGAGCGGGAGGAGGCCATCCAGCAGGGCGGCGCCCACTACGCCGAGTCGCTGCCGGTCGAGTACCAGCCCAGCCCCCGCTACCGCGAGCTGTTCCACTCGGCCCTGGACGCCTCCGCGGGCCGGATCGCGGCGGCCGTCGGCACCGTCACCGAACTGGTCCTCGCGACACGTTCGCCGCGACCCGTGCTGGTCTCCCTGGCCCGCGCCGGCACACCCGTGGGCGTGCTGATGCGGCGCTGGGCCGCGCACCGCCACGGCCTGGAACTGCCGCACTACGCCGTCTCCATCGTGCGGGGCCGCGGGATCGACGCCACCGCCCTGCGCTGGCTCGCCGCCCACCACGACCCCGCGGACGTCGTGTTCGTCGACGGCTGGACGGGCAAGGGCGCCATCACCCGCGAACTCGCCGCCGCCCTGGAGGACCTGCCCTGGGCGACGCCGGAAGCGCCCACCGGCGGCTTCGACCCCCGCGTCGCCGTCCTCGCCGACCCCGGCTCCTGCGTCGAGATCTACGGCACCCGCGAGGACTTCCTCATCCCCTCCGCCTGCCTGAACTCCACCGTCTCCGGGCTGGTCTCCCGCACGGTCCTCCGCGGCGACCTGGTCGGGCCGGACGACTTCCACGGCGCCAAGTTCTACCGGGAACTGGCGGACGCGGACCTCTCCGGCCACTTCCTCGACACCGTCCAGGCGCAGTTCGACGCCGTCGCCGCCGACGCCCTCGCCGAGGCCCGCCGCCTGGCCGGCACCGACCGCACGCCCACCTGGGAGGGCTGGGCCGCCGTCGAACGGATCAGCGCGGAGTACGGCGTCGAGGACGTCAACCTCGTCAAGCCGGGCGTCGGCGAGACCACCCGGGTCCTGCTGCGCCGCGTGCCCTGGAAGGTGCTGGCCCGGACGGGCGCGGGGACGGACCTCGACCACGTCCGCCTGCTCGCCGCGCAACGGGGGGTGCCCGTGGAGGAGGTGGCCGACCTGCCGTACAGCTGTGTCGGCCTCATCCACCCCCGCTACACCCGCGGCGCCACCGGCGCCGACGGCCGCGCTGTCCCCTCGGCCGTCCCGACACCCACGTCCGACACCACGCCCGGCACCACGTCGGCCACCGCTCCGGCCGGGACCGGCGCCGAGGCGGTGACGTCCGCATGAGCCGCAGGCCTCTCCCCGAAGCGGCCGGGGCGGACGCGGGCGGGTCCGTGGCGGCCGGGTCGGTCACCGTGGGGCCGGTGGCGGGCGTGCCGGATGTGGCCGCGGCCGACGTGGCCGGACCGGTTGTGGCCGGGGCCGGTACGGTCGGGCTCGCCACGACCGGTCCTGCCTCGGCCGGTTCCGCCCTCGGCGAGGTCGTCGCACCCGGCCCCGGAACCGCTGATCCGGTCACCGCGGGGCCCGCTTCCGCCACCGCGACCGGGCCCGTGGTCGTCGCCAGTGACCTGGACCGGACGCTGATCTACTCCGCGGCGGCGCTGGACCTCGCCGTCCCGGACGCCGAGGCCCCGCGACTGCTGTGCGTGGAGGTCTACCAGCGGCAACCCCTGTCCTACCTGACCGAGGCCGCCGCGACCGTCCTCGCCGACCTGGCCCGCGCCGCGGTGTTCGTCCCCGCCACCACCCGCACCCGCGAGCAGTACGCCCGCATTCGTCTTCCCGGCCCGGCACCGCGGTTCGCCGTCTGTGCCAACGGCGGGCACCTCCTGGTCGACGGGGTCTCCGACACGGACTGGCACCGCGAGGTCACCGCACGCCTGGCGGCCTCCTGCGCCCCCCTGGCCGAGGTCCGCGCCCACCTGGCCGCCACCGCCGACCCGGCCTGGCTGCTGAAGGAACGGACGGCGGAGGACCTGTTCGCCTACCTCGTGGTCGACCGGGCCGGTCTGCCGCCCGCCTGGGTCGAGGACCTGGGGCACTGGGCGGACGAACGCGGCTGGACCGTCTCGCTCCAGGGCCGGAAGCTGTACGTGGTGCCGAGGCCGCTCACCAAGAGCGCAGCCGTCGCCGAGGTGGTCCGCCGCACCGGGGGCCGCCGGGTCCTCGCGGCAGGCGACTCGCTGCTCGACGCCGACCTGCTGCTCGCCGCCGACACGGCATGGCGGCCCGGCCACGGCGAACTGGCCGACTCCGGTTGGGCCGCGCCCCAGGTCAGGCCGCTCACCGAGCGGGGCGCGGCCGCAGGCGAGGCGATCGTCCGGGCGATGCGTGCCGAGGTGGCTGCGCTGGTGCGGTAGGGGCGGGGACGTCGACCAGCGGAGCGATGACGAGCGGGGTGACGTCGAGCGGGGTGACAGGGGTGTTCGGGGCCTCGCCACCGGCCCGGGGGAGTACAGCCCACCCCGGGCCGGCTGTCGTACCCGCCCGGAGGGGACGGGGGCCTTGCCGGGGCGGGGTGGGGCCCCGGGCAGGCAAGGGGGAGTGCTCGGTGCACCCTGCCGGGCAGGTACTGGTGCGACCCCGCCGGGTGCCGCTCTCAGCCGCAGCAGCCGCCGCCGCAGCACCCGCCCCCGCCGGACGCGGGCGCGGCTGCCGGGGCCGCGGTCGCCGTGCCGCCGACGGCCACCGTCGAGAGCAGCTTCACGGTGTCCCCGTGACCCTGCGGGCAGGGCGCGGGAGCGGAGGACTGCGCCATGGGGCGCCGGAGTTCGAAGGTCGTGCCGCAGGTCCGGCAGCGGTACTCGTAGCGAGGCATGGCCACAGGGTAACCGCCGCCTTCCCGCGGGCCCACGGAACGGTCACCGGGCCTTCTCCGCCGTGGCGACCGGCGTCGGTGCAGTCAGCCGTTGCTGCGGGTCCCGCGGATGTCCTGGACCACCTCTGCTGCCGTCTCCCGCACCGCTTCCGTCTCGGTGAGGAAGTGCCACCAGTCGGGGTGGCGCCCCTCCAGGCCCGCCTCGGCGCGCTCCAGCCGGGCCACCGCCTCGTCCAAGGGCCGGGCGTGGCGCGGGTCGGGGGTGGCGCGGCCCGCCATGGCCAGCCGCTGGGCGTCACGGACCGCGAACCTGGTGCGCTCGATCTCCTGCTGCGGGTCGAAGGAGACCGCGTCCAGGCGCCGCAACCGGTCGTCGGCCGCCGAGACCGCCTCGTCGGTGGTGTTGAGCAGCGAACGCACCGTGGCCAGGCGGCTCGTGGCGTCCGCCCACCGCTGCTCGTCCCTGGCCTTCTTCGCCTCCGTCAGCTTCTCCTCGGCCTGCCGCACCGCGCGGGCCGCCTCCTCCGGCACCCGCTGGAGGTCCTGCCAGCACGCCGCGCTGTAGCGGCGCCGCAGTTCGCTCAGCACCGGGTCGACCTTCCCCGCCCGCGTGGTGAGCGCCTGCGCCCGGGTCCGCAGCGAGACCAGCCGCCGGTCGATCTCCGCGGCCTGCTCCGGCAGCCGCTCCGCCGCCGTGCGCACCGCCTCGGCCTCACGCAGGGTCTCGTCGGCCCGCCGCAGTGTCTCCTGGACCCCGTGCCGGCCGGCGCCCTCGTTCAGTGCGGTCAGTGCCGGACTCAGCGCCGCCAGCCGGGCGGCGAGGTCGTCGGCACGCAGTCCGTTGCCCCGGGCCGCCTCCAACGCCTCGCCGGCCGCCCGCAGGGCCTGCCGGGCCCGCTCCACCGCGGGGGCGAGCTGGGCAAGTTGGGTCTCCGCGCGGCCCAGCTGCGGCCCGAGGCTCTGGGCGAACCGGTCCAGGTCCCGCTTGACCTGCTGCAACTCGTCCTTTGCCCGGGAGAGGTCGGCGCGCGCCCGGGAGGCCGCCGCGGCGTCGAGCCCGTCACGGTCCAGGTCGTGCGCGTCCACCGCGGTGATGTACGCCAGGCTGACCTCGTCGATCCGCCGGCCCAGGCGCTCGAAGTCCGCCACCGCCTTGCGCCCGGCGGGCGAGCTGTCGACGGCGCTGATCGTCTCGATGGAGATCCGCAGATCCCGCTGGGCGGTGTCCAGTTCGTAGAACGCCGTCGCGGCGGCGTCCTTCGCGGCCTGCGCCTCCGCCCGCTGGCTCTCGCTCCGGCCGCCGCCGAACCAGCGCCTGGTCCCGCCGCCGGAGAACGAACCGGCGGTGGCCGCGACGAGGACCGGGGCCAGCGCCACGGCCAGTGACAGCGGCAGCAACGCCGGACCGAGGCCCCCGGTGGTCCGTCGCCGGTGAGGCCGCACCCCCGGGGCCGCACCGGCCCCGGGACGGCGCTCCCGTCGCTCCTCCGGCTGCCCAGGTGTCGCCGTCACGTCCCTCTCCGATCGGATAGCAAGGCCAGAAGGTCATTCTCCCACCTGTGGGCGGGGCGTACACGGGCCGGTGGGCGGTCGCCCGCATTCCGGTTCTGCGCTTCCCGGATTCCGGTTCTGCGCTTCCCGGGCGGGTGCCGCGGGCGGCGAAACGCTCACAGAGCGTCGCGACGCGGGGCCTCTCCATCTCCTCCCCGCCCGATCCCCGTCACCCCTCACGCCTCCACGCACGCCGCGCACACCCTCACACGGACCACTCCCGTCCCTTCCCCCTCCCTCCCCCTCCCTCCCCCCTCCCTCCCCCCTCCCCCCTTCCCCCTCTCTCCGTCCCGTTCTCCGACGCTCCCGTCCGCCTACCGTCCCGCCGCCTCCGACCGCCTCCGCCGCAGCGCGTCGACGGCGATGCGTGCCGCGGTGCCGATGACGGCGTCAGCGGCGGGCAGAGCGGCTGCGGGGCTGGCCGCGCGGGTGAAGACGGCGACGGCGTACCGTCCGCCGTCGGGGTACTCCACGACCCCCACCTCGTTGCGGAGGGTGGGCGCGCTGCCCGTCTTGCCGGCCACGTGGACGTCGTCGAAGGGAAAGCCCGCGGCAAGACGGTGGGGCCAGACCTGGAGGCCGAGGAGGCGTCGGACGGCGGCGCCGTGCTCCGGTGCACAGGCCTCGTCCCGCCAGACGGCGCCCAGCAGACGGGTCATGTCGCGGGGGGTGCTGTGACTGGACCGGGCCGGGTCCAGGGCGCGCAGGCGCGAGAGGACCCGGGGGTCGGCCAGGGCCTGCGGACCACCCGGCCCGGCATCCTCCCTGAGGCCGGCGACGAACTCGCGGAAGCTCTGTACGGCACGGGTCCTGGTGAGGCCCAGTTGCTGCGTCGTGTCGTTGACGACCTCCAGCCCGACCCTGTCCAGCAGCAGGTCGGCGGCGGTGTTGTCGCTGACGGCCACCATCAGGTAGGCGGCGTCCCGCAGCGACAGGCGGGCACCGTCGAGCATCGCGGACAGCCCGGTGGGCCCCGGCGTGCGACCCTCGCGCGGGCACTCCACCTGCTCGGTCAGATCCAGGCGACCCGCTGCGGCCTGCCGGTGCAGGGCGACGAGCAGGCACAGCTTGTGGACGCTGGCGGTGACGACGACCTGGTCCGCGCCCACCTCCACCTGCGCACCGGAGTCGACGTCCTGGGCGTGCAGCCAGCCGGTGACGCCCGCTTCGGCGAAGGCATCGGTGATCCTGTCGCGGGGGTGGGAGCGGGTCCGGGGCCGGGACCGGTCACCTGGGCGGGACCGGTCACCTGGGCGGGACCGGTCGCCCGGGCGGGACGGGTCGCCGGAGCGGGAGGGGGCGCCCGGGGAGGGCCGGCCATGCGGGTGGGACGGGTCCTGCGGGTGGGACGGGTCCTGCGGGTGGGACGGGACCTGGGGATGGGACGGGTCCTGTGGGCGGGAGGGGTCGGGGCGCTCGGTCATAGGGAGTACTCCGCCGCCGGGCGCAGATGCAGCGGGCCGGAAGGCAGGTCGGGGCCGGTGTCGGCGGTGCGGGAGAGAGCGTCGGCGACGGTGTCGGCGAAGGCGCGGACGGTGGCGTCTCCCCGCCCGCGCAGCCAGGCCGTCGAATGCCGCCAGGCCAGGGGCGCACCGCTCAACGGACGCCATGCCAGATTGGTGTCCCCGGCGTTCGCGGTGTCGGACGGGCCGAAGGTCACGGCGCGGCGGGAGAGGAGCAGGCCGCGGACGAAGCTCGGGCTCTGGCCGTGCCGGACCGCGGTGGGGGTGTAACCGTGCCGGG
Source organism: Streptomyces sp. NPDC059740 (assembly GCF_042733155.1). NCBI lineage: Bacteria > Bacillati > Actinomycetota > Actinomycetes > Kitasatosporales > Streptomycetaceae > Streptomyces > Streptomyces sp. NPDC059740. Next base: position 116,073 of record NZ_JBHWGP010000010.1, read on the forward strand.
CGCAGGTGGTGAGGAGGTCGTCGTGCACGGCCGGAGCGTGGGCACGGGGGAAGAGCACCAGGTCGTAGCCGGTGAGCGCGGCCAGTGGGACCGCCTCCAGCCGGGCCGCCGCGGCATCGCGCGGCAGCAGCACGCCCAGCTCGCGACGGAGGACGAGGCCGAGCTCCAGCCCGGACACGTCACACGGGTGGTGGACGAGCCCGACGTCCAGATCATGCGAGGCCAGCGCGGCGAGCTGGTCGGCCGTCGACAACTCGCGCAGCTCCAACTCCACACCGGCACGCGCCTGCTGGAAGCCTGCCAGGACCGCGGCCACGGTCTCCCCGCTGACGTCGGGAGGCAGCGCGGCACGCAGCAGCCCGCTGTGCCCCTCCCGGACGCGGCGCGCCGTCGCCCGCAAAGCCTCCGCGTCGGCGAGCAGTTGACGGGCCTCGTCGAGCAGGAGAGCGCCGCCCCTGGTGATGGTCACCTGCCGACTGGACCTGTCGAAGAGTCGTACCCCCAACTCCCGCTCCAGCCGCTGGATGCGCTGGGACAGGGGCGGCTGGGCCATGCCGAGGCGCTGGGCGGCACGACCGAAGTGTGACTCTTCTGCAACAGTCACAAAGCACTGCAGATGCCTGATCAAGTCCACGACCAGGCACCATATCCGTTTCTTGAACGATGCGTGAGCCATATCGGTCTTGGACGGAACGGCCCCGGTGCTGCTGTCCTCCCTCCATACCGACCGCGCTCCTCCCGCCGGCTCACCTCCGTCCCCGCCCTCGCCCCCATACCGACAGCCGCCCCACCCCGCCCTCACAGGAAGCAGACGCTCATGAACGCCACTCCGTCCCGCCGTGCCGCACTCGCCACCCTGGCCGGACTCGCGGCGCTCCCTCTCGCAGGCTGCGGGAAGGACACCACTGACGCCGCTTCCCCTGCGTCCTCCCACGCCCATCAGACACCGTCCCCCTCAGCCTCGGACACCAAGGCCACGGCCCAGGCCTTCACCGCACTGGAGCGGAAGTACGACGCCAGGTTGGGCGTCTACGCGCTCGACACGGGCAGCGGACGGTCGATCGCCCACCGCGCCGACGAGCGCTTCGCCTACTGCTCGACCTGCAAGGCCCTGCTCGTCGGCGCCCTGTTGCAGAAGAGGTCCCTGAAGCAACTCGACCGCCGCGTGCACTACCGGCGCGACGCCGGCGCCGGCTACTCGCCGATCACCGCACGCCACCTCGCCGACGGCATGACCCTGCGCGAACTGTGCGACGCCGCCGTCCGCTACAGCGACAACAGCGCCGCGAACCTCCTCTTCCGCGAAATCGGCGGCCCCAGGAGCCTGCAGACCGCCCTCGCGGGCATCGGCGACCACGTCACCCGCTCCGACCACTACGAGGACGACCTCAGCGACGGCGTCCCCGGTGACCCCCGCGACACCAGCACCCCCCGCGCCATGGCCACCGACCTGCGCACCTTCGTCCTCGGCGACGTCCTCCCCACCGACAAGCGGGACCTGCTGACGGACTTGCTCAAGCGCAACACCACAGGTGACGCACTCATCCGCGCCGGCGTCCCCGACGACTGGGAGGTGGGCGACAAGACCGGGAACGGCGGCTACGGCACCCGCAACGACATCGCGATCCTCTGGCCGCCGAAAGCCTCCCCGATCTCCCTGGCCGTCATGTCCCACCGTGACACCAAGAACGCCGAACACGACGACAAGCTCATCGCGGAGGCGGCGAAGGTGGTGGCGGGAGCGCTGGGGTAGGGCGGGGCGGGGCGGACGCCGGACGCCGGACCCGGTCGCCCGTCAGCAGCACTGCCAGGTGAACATGGCACGGTCGAAACGCCGCTCCGCCAGGTCCCGCGGTCGTATCAGCCAGTACAGCGTGCCGACGTCCCCCCACATCATTCCGGCAGCACTGTCGCTGTCGATCTGCGCCAACAGCAGCCACCCACCGGCCTCCTCGACGAGGCGGGGATCGTCCCAGCCGACCTTCCCCTCCAGGACCGCCGACGCGATCTCCAGCTCCACCGTGTTCTGCACCGGCCGCGCATGCCCACCTATCTGATGGCCGATGGAGGTGTCGACCTCTTCCAGCGCATCGAGGAACGCCTCAGCCCACGCCGGGTTCTCCTGAGGCTGAGCGGCCGGGGCGCCAGGCGCGAAGACCTCGCCGGCCAAAGGGTGCCAGCGGTCGACCGAGGTCATCTCCGTCCGCGCCGTCAGCGGTACCGCCGGATACGGCTCCAACTCCGCAGGCGTCTCCCGGGCCGACACCTCCACGCCGGCCGGGACGTAGAGCACCCGGGCGCCCGCCCAGCTCTCGCGATCGCCGGCGATGACGAGAGCATCCCCGTCGTCCACCTGACCGTCGAAGTAGAAGAAGAGCAGCCTTCCTTCGCCCGGCAGCGCGATGTCGAGCCCGCCGGGCAACGCCGCGCAGTCCACCGAAGCTATGAAAGCGAGCGGCCCGTGTCCCTCCCACGCCGGCCAGTCCCAGCTCGTCGGCAACTCGGGAGTCCCACCCAACTGCCCCACGGACCCGTACGCCTGACCTCCTTCGCCCGACGCTGTGTCGTGTGCGGCGGTCAGGCGCGCCGCGGGGCGAAGCAGCCCCAGCCAGCGTGCGGCGACGTCGGAGGGCAGGTGCCGCTCGGCCAGCGCGTGCAGGGCGTCGAGAGATCCGTGGGTCATGGGTCGATCATGCACGGGGGGTCTGACATCGGGCTCGACTCCGGTTGTCGGGGCGAGGGCGGGGCACGACATCGACACCGAGGTGGACCGGGCCTGCCAGACGGCGAGCCTCTGGACGCTGCCCGCACGGCCGTGCTCCCCGCCTACGGCGCCGACCCGGGACGCCCCGGCCCCTGCGGTGAGATCCCGCGACTTCTCGCTTTCCACCAAGGCCGCGGACTCGACTTCCGCCTCCTTGAGGCCCACATCCGCGGGCGACGCAGCGGACACCTCGCCAACCCTGCCCGCAGCTCCCCCCGGCACCGGCGCGGGGTGGACCCAGGAGGCCCACACGTCTACAGCCTGAAGATGCTGTAGTGCGCCGATGCTGATGTCAGGGTTGGAGGTCAGACTGCGTGCGCAGTAGCTGCGCGTCAGCTACCTTGCGGGGTCGCGTGAGGTTCTCTGCCGCGCGGACGTCTGCGGAGCGTTTCAGTTCGATCGTCTTTCGGAGTTCTGCAGGGGTGGGCCACGGCGCACGCCGATGTATCACACGGTGGCAGTTGGCGCAGATAAGTGCTAGTTCACTGAGTTTCGTCCGCCCCTCTCCCGCTTCGTGCAGAGGCACGACGTGATGACACTCGATGTATCCGGCGCCGCGATCGCCGTAGACCTCCTCGAAGTCAAACCCGCACGCCTCGCAGGCGAGCCGCAGGCCCCGATGCAGCACAGAAGCAATTTTTTTCTTGCGCAGGCCCTTGTTCCGCTCGCGTGCCTTATGCCGGCGCATGAGGAGGCGACCTTCGGGCGCACTATAGTCTTCGTCAAACTCTTCATCCTCAGTCGGCGCGAGGGACTGCAGATCTCCGGTCGCGATTCCCTGACGGATTAGGTGCGCGGTCTGGGTCATCTCCTCCGGGCGAGCAAGGAACTCGTGCAGCACCGCAACGTCGAGGGCTCCGCCGTTCGTGGGCTTGCCCTGGTAGGCCGGGTGCCTGGTAGCGATGTCGAACGTCTTGCGAGCGACGCCGTTCGGATTGCGAAACTTATCGTTGCGGTCCACCTCGGCGTGGATGGGTAGCAGCTGGAGCAGAGCAGACAGCTCCTTTACAATGCTGTCCTGGGCATCCATCCCCTTCCAACCGTTTTCCATCACCAGGTGGCAGGCAAGGATGATTTCGTCTCGCGCCCAGTCGGGGTTCTTGACGGTCTTGACTTGGAATCCTGCTCGCTTGAGCCACGCCACGGCATGCTCCTTACCTCCACTGAACTCCTCTGGCGCAAGAGCTCGCCCCTGGGTCCATTTGTGCGCTACGCCGACGACTGCCTTGGAGTCATACTCCCGTCCTTCGTGTACCAAGACGTACGAGCGTGCCTTCCCAAAGTGATACTTCGCCAGGAAGTCATCTCGTCCCAACTCGTCGTACTCGCCCAAGACACGGAGAACGGAGTCCCGTGTGATCGCCCCTCTACGCATGAGGAAATCGTACGGCAGCCCCCGGACAGTGGGGATGTGGTCGGAGACGCCTGTTGGTGCGCTCCCGCCGTGCTCCGTCCGCGCCCTCAGTGCGCTCTTCCTGAGCTCCTCGCTCCGCTGCACGCTTTGACGTGCAGGCTGTCTGATGCCGCCGGGAGGGGACAGCGCATGGGCTCAGTAGGCCAGTGGGCGAACAGCACCTTCGGTGAGCTTGCATCGGAACTGGCCGACATCATCCCAGCCTGCCTTCTGCGCGCCCACGACCGAGCTCGAAGCTGTCATGAGGCAGTCCGCACGCAGACTCTTGAGGCGTACGGGAATGGCCTGTATGCCGCACAGTACGAGGAGATTGCGGAAGGACTCGCGTCTTACGGAGAGCCGCTTCGGTTGCGCGGCCGTACCGTAATGCTGGTCGAGCGCCAATTGCTTTACCCGTTGTGCTACTCCAAGCGGAACGTCCCCGTAACGACAGCCCGCCTTCGTAATGCCTACGGACTGCGCGCAGAGTTGATCCGCGAGTTCAGCCCCCCGCCGCTGCAACAGGAGCTCGACCTCGGACTGGATGGGACGCAAGGGTCCACCACCATTCCGGAACTACTCAACCATCCTGGAGTGGACGGCCTTGTTCTCCTTCCCTACACCTGTTCCCTAGAGCGAGGAGTGATGCGAGCGGAATGGGGAACAGCCGAACTCCCTCATGGAAGCCGTGACCTGATCTGGCACCAGCACGACCCCCTGATGCCCACCTGGCCACGGCCTGGTACATGAGCGCGGGAAGCGCGAGTGGTGGTGCGCGAAGCTGCGTGTTGACAAGGATGACTACCGGTAGTGGCGGGCTTGTCGGGTCCGATCGAGTGGCCGTGGCTATCGCAGTTTCCGATGCCCGCTTGGCCGCTGCTACGGCCAGGGCTGCACACGGCGTTGCGCGAGCGGCCATCTCAGTACTTCGGGTTCAGGTTCGCTGTAGCACTGTCGCTGACGAACGATAGTGATCTGGAGTCGTCGTCCTCGGCGCCGGTCACTGTCGAACGGGCTCGGGTGGCCCGAGATCCTCAGCTCCCGTGTGCTCTGAGGGGCTGGCACGCCGCTCGCAACGCGCCTGCACGAACAAGGCCCAGGTTCCCCGGCTTCAACCGGTCTACCTGGGCCTTCGCCGTGTCGTGCGCTGGTGGGCACAGCTGGGTTCGAACCAGCGACATCTGCTTTGTAAGTTCTCCCCGCTGACCTGCACATCTGCGCTGAGGGTTGGCGCGGCTCGCTCCTGCTCGCCCTGGGGACTGTGGAAGGTTGCCGTCGTACGCCACTGTTGCCGTCAAACGCTGCCGTCATGCCGTAGCCGCCACAGACCACTCCACCCCACCATCAGGAAGGCCTCTCGGCAATGGCTTCACCCCTGGATACGCTGGTAAGCACCACCGCACGAACGGAGAGTGCTGCCCGGATGGGACCGAAGACGACGAAGGTCTACGAGACGCTCCGCGAGTGGCTTGCCACGGGCAGGCTGGCGCCGGGTGACAAGGTGCCGTCCGAACGCACGTTGGTCGAGGAACTGAGCATCGGCCGGACGGCCCTGCGACAGGTGTTGGCGCGCTTGGTCGCCGAAGGCGCCCTGGAGGTGCGGGGCCGTAGCTCGTACCGGGTCCCAGGAGAGTCCAGCGTCACACCGCCGGCCGACCTTCCGGCATGGACCATCCACGGGAAGCGCAACGTCTACACCAACCGGTGGGTGGACCTCGAACTCTGGGACGTTGAGCCCCCCGGAGTCGACCGGTTCGAACACCACGTCGTGAAGCTTCAGCATGTCGCCATCTCCGCCGTCCTGGACGAACAGGACCGCGTGCTCATGCTCTGGCGATACCGCTTCGTCGCGGACCAATGGGGGTGGGAGCTCCCTGGCGGCATCGTGGACCCGGGGGAGAGCGCGGAGCAGACCGCCGCCCGGGAGGTCGAGGAGGAAACGGGGTGGCGACCGGACAGCCTCTCGCACCTGGTGACCTTCCAGCCGATGGTCGGAATGGTCGACTCCCCGCACGAGGTCTTCGTCGGTCGTGGCGCCCAGCACGTCGGCGACCCGACTGACGCCGAGGAGGCCGGGCATGTGGCCTGGGTACCTCTCTCCGACGTGCCCGCGCTCATGGCCCGGAACCAGCTGCTCGGGTCCGGCACCCTCGTCGGTCTGCTCCACATCATGGCCCACCGTGGTTTGGGGGGCCCTACAGCCGCCCGGTGAGCAGGTCTACGCGTCGGCGGTGCCGCACCGACCCGGTGCGGCCCGCCAGAAGCCGAGCCTGGCGCAGATGTTCTTCCGCCTGCGCGTACTCACCTCGCGCCAGGTGGGCCTGTGCAAGGTCGCAGCGCAGCCCTGACCGGGCGCGGACGAAGGTCGGGTCCATCACGTCCAGTGCCGTGTACAGGTCGGACACCGCGGCCTCGTCGCCGAGCAGCGCCAAAGCGTTCCCACGCCAGCGGACCATGTGGCCCTCGTTGAGGAAGATGGACAGCATGTCCGGGTCACGGGCATCTTCCCCGCCGGGCATGCACTGGGCGGCGCGCTCCAGCGCTCGGTTGCAGTCGTCTGGCCTGTCGGCCCCAGCGCACAGTTCCGCTTCGGCCGCGTACAACCATGCCCGAAGCCGTGGTGAGAGCCGTTGACCGCCGACCTTCTGAGCGTCGCGCACGAGGTCAACCGCCATCTCCGGACGGCCGGCATCCCGGAGCACGTACGCCTGCTCCCCCATGGCGTGGGCGAGGTACATGGGGGCGTCGGCTTCCTGGGCTGCTCGTTTCGCCAGCTCGTAGTGCCGCCACGCACGCTCGACGGCCCCTGAGTCCAGCGCTTGCCAGGCTGCGAGTGAGGCCGCCCCTGCCAGGGCCGTTGCCACCGGTCGCCGCGCGTCAGGCAGCACTGCGAAGGTCAGAGCTTCTTCCAGCCTTGCCAGGTGGCCAGCCATCTGATCGACAAGGCTCGCTGCACCCATCTGGCGGTCCATCGTCCGCAGAAGTTCGGTCTGGTCCATGAAGGTCTGCACCATGGAGCCGCTGACGCTGCGCGCGGAGTCGATCCGGGACAACAACGCGTCGTACCCATCCGTGGCCACCGGCGAGACCACCGCCGGAGCCCCGCGCAGCTCGTCGTCCGTAACACCGAGGATTTGCCGGAGGATCACCGCGTAACGGTCAGAGATGGACCGTTTGCCGTTCTCCCACTCGGAGACGTAGACGCGGAGGCTCGCTGTTGTCGCCACGTCCGTCAGGCGCCTGCGCGCGTACCCCTCGATCTCGCGCACCAGTCGCTCCTGCGACCACTCACGCGCGTTGCGCGCCTTGCGTAGGCCCGAAGCCATCCTGCCCCCTGCGCCCAGTCGGGTTACTTCACTCCAGCATGCCGGATAAAGCGGCAGGTCAACAGGCCTTAACGCGCGCGTTGTTAAGGCCTGTTGGCTACCGAGCCCCCAGTCCGGCGCGGTGTTCTGGATCTGCGCCACCGAGGGCCTAAGTCGCTCGATCCAGCGAAACCCTTGACTCTGGTGCGCACCAGTTGCCATTCTACTGGTGCGCACCAGATGACACCGAAAGGTGTCACCAGGCGCGTGCACTGCAAGGGGCCCGGGACAGAGCGGGCCGAGGCGGCCCGGCGCCTGGTCATTAACCGGAGGGCTTGAGATCGAAAGATCACGTCTCCGTACGCCTACAACGTGGCTCTCCCGCGCTACCTGACACGGGCGCGGACCCACCAAGGAGACACCGCACCACCCAACTCCGCCGCAACTGCGGCGGCCGGTTGCCTGCCCCGCCCGGTCTCGTACGGGCGGGGTTGAGGGGAGCCGGAGTGTCCGGCCCGTCTGATCACCGAGGTGATTCGCGTGACGCGCGCCGACGAGCAGCACGGCAAGAGCAAAGACCCGCTCCCGCAGCGGCCCCGCGGGCCGCACCCGTACTAACCAACACGTCCGCGAACGGCCGCGGCCCCGGGTGGCACCCCGGGGCCGCGTGTGGGCCGTTCACTGCGAAGGGAACTCAACCCATGAAGTCCAACGGTACGCGCCTGCTGGCCGCCGTGTCCGCCGACGAGCCGTCGGCGGCCGACCTGGCCGCGATCGACGCCGAAATGCCGCTCATCCTCGCCGAGCGCGACCTCCTCGACGCGCAGATCGCGGTCCTGGACCGCACGCCCACCGAGGTCGACACCCGCCGCCTGCGCCGGGCCCGCCACCGCGTCCTGACCGCCCGCCGCACCGTCGCCAACCGCACCTCCGGCCTGGGGGTGGCGTGATGGAACCCCGCACCTACACCGCCAACGTGTACGACAACGGCATCGGAGGCTGGCGCCTTTACGTCACCTCGATGACCGCCGGGACATGGCCCAGTCACACCTGGTCCTCCCACCCGGCGGTACCCACGCTCGCCGAGCGGCTGACCGTCCTGGCCGCGCTCGGCTTCGCCCCGGCCCCCGGACCGGACGGCGCCGAGTGGCGTTGGTCGGAGTACTGCGAGGAGATCGACGCCCCGTCCAGCCCGGCGGTGCTGACGGCCTCCCTGGCCGTGCAGGAGGTGACCCGGTGATCCGCATCGTCACCCGCTCCCGCTGGCAGCAGACCCTCGCCGACCGCGACCAGGCACACGCCCGGGCGGTGGCAGTGCAGCAGCAGGCGGACCGCTCCTACGCCGGCCACGTCCGCTCCGCTCTGGTCCTGGCCGAGGAGAAGCAGGCCGCCGAGCGCGCCGCGCAGACGGCCCGCGAGGAGGCCACCCACCTGCGCGAGCAGATGGAGGAGGCGGCCGAGCAGCTCGCCGTGCACCTGCGCGCCCCGCGGAAGGTGTTCGTCCTGCAGCACTACGGCGACCTCCACAGCGTCCACCCAACCAACGCCGCGGCCGAGCAGGCCGCCGCCGTCGCGACGGGCGTGCCGAGCCTCACCTTCAGCCCCGCGAGCGACGTTCCGGCCCGGGACCTCCGGTGGCGCATCACGCCCCTGACCATGGCCGCGGCCGGCGCGGAAGGGGGAGCGTCGTGAACCTCCCCTCCCTCGCCCCCCTGCTGGCTTCTGGTCCGTCATGGCTGGTGCCGGTGCTGCTGGGTGCCGGCGTTCTGCTGGCCGTCGCGTTCGCCTGGCTCACGGTGGTCCGGGTGCGGCACTCCGGCTGGCTCTCGGGCATCGGTCCCCAGGCCATCGTCGCCCTGGGCGGCGTGGCCGTCAGCGTCCACGGCCTGTACGGCTTCGCCCAGCAGACCGCCGGCCTCCCGCCGGAACTGCGGGTCGCGTTCATCTCGGTGTTCGACGCGGCCGAGTTGGTGCTGCTGGTCATGCTCTACCGCACCGCAGACCCCGAGCGGGGTTGGACGTCGCAGCTTCGGCTGATGCACCGCACCGCGTGGACGCTGGTCGCCTTCTCCGCGGCGATGAACGCCGTCCACGCGCCCACCTGGTGGGCCCGCCCCGTCCTGGCCGCCGTGCCGGCCCTGGCCGCGTGGCTAATCGAACTTCAGCTCCGGCAGAAGCTCGGCAGCCACACCACCGCCCAGGACGAGCAGGAGGGGGTGCGGCCGGGTCCGGCGCGGCTGCTGTCGCTGCTGTGGCAGCACGCCTGGGCCGCCCTGTTCGCCGCCCTCGGCCTGGACGCCCGCAGCCGCGGGGACGTCATCGCGCGGGCGGCCATGGCCCAGCGCGCCGCCCACCGCATCTACCGCCTGCGCCTGGCCCTGATCACCCCCCGCCCCACCGACGGCTCCCGCCGCGCCCGGCGGGCCCAGCACCGCATCGACCGCCTGCGTACTCGGGCGCAGCGGATGCTGGACCGCGCGGACGTGGCCACCGACCCCGGCCAGGCCCTTGCCGTGGCCCGGCGCCTGGCCGCCCTCATCCGCGCGGATGAGGTCGCGCAGCTCGACTACGCCGACGCCCCCGCGGTCCTGGCGCTGATCGAGGACCTGGCCATCACCCCGGCCGCCGGCCGGATCGAGGCCGGGGAGCACGAGGCGAAGGCCGAGGACGCGCGGCGGCGCGCGGAAGCCGCGCGGCAAGAGGCGGAGGCCGCGCGGCAGGAAGCCGCCGACGCGCGGCAGCGCGCGGAAGAGGACCTGGCTGCCGCGCGGGAGGAGTTGGCGCGGCTGGCGGAGCAGCACGCCGCGGCCCTTGCCGAGCAGCAGGGCACGGCCGAGGAGGTGCAGGCCGCGCGGCAGCGCGCGGAAGCCGCGCGGAACGAGGTGGAGGCTGCGCGGCAGCGCGCGGACGCCATCCTGGCGACCGCCCGCACCGACGCCGACAACCTCCGCGAAGAGGCTCAGCAGGCCCTGTCAGAGCTGCGGCGCGCGGCTGGCGAGCAGGAGGACCGGCTGCGGGAGCTCAGCGCTCAAGCCGACCTGGCCCAGTCCCGCGCCGCCCAGGCCCAGCAGGCATTGGAGGAGGTCACGGCCCGGATCGGGGAGGCGCAGGCGTTGCGGGACCGCCTCTGCGGGGACCTGGCCGAGCACGCCGCCCAGGCCCCCGAGGGGGCCGCTGCGGGCGAGGAGCCGCTGTGGCGCTCCCCGGCCAAGCAGGCCGGCTGGCGCCACTACCTGAGCACCCTCCACCACAGCGGCGGCAAGACCGAGCCGACCGCGTCCGAGCTGGCGGAGCGGTTCGGCGTGGACGGGGGAAACGCGCGCAACTGGCTGCGTGACTTCCGTGCCGCGCGCGCCGCGCAGCTCGCCGCGCAGCCGCGCGCCACTGCCGCGCGCACCCCCGCCGGGGCCAGCGCGGGTAGCGCCGCCTGATGGCCGGACCGCGCTTCTACGACCCCACCGGCGCGCGGTACGGCACCCCCACCTACCCCTACCGACTCGCCCCCGACGGCCTGGCCACCCGCCGCCAACTGCGCGCGGCAGGCCTGCGCCCGGGCGGCCAACCGGTGGTCGCGCAGCTCATGTGGCGCTCACGCCGCTCCACCACCGGCGTGCGCACCGCCCATCTCTACCGCATCGACCGCGCCGCCCCGGTCCGGCCGATGACCCCGGCGAAGTGGGCGGCCCTGGCTGCCGCGCTGCGGGCCCGCCGCACCTGCCCCACCTGCGGGCTGGACCGCGGTTACACCATCCCCACCTCGCTGGGCTGCTGCGTGCCCTGCGCCGATGCCACCGCCCTCGCCGCCTGACCGAAGGGACCGTCCGTGAACAGCCAGACCGAGACGCCCGCCGCCCCGCTTCCGGCGGGGTGGACGCAGTACCACTACGTCCTGACCGTGCAGATCGCGAAGGAGGTGACGGCCACCCACACCGGCACCCTGGACGTGTCGCGGGACGGGACGCGGGCCCAGTGCCTGAAGCACCTCATGGACCAGGTGCAGGCCAAGTACGGCCAGCACGTCGTGGTCCTGTTCTTCTCCCTGGAGCCCAACGCCCTGGGGGCCCGGTGAAGAAGCGTCGCTTCCTCTTCCCGCTCGCGGTGGCCGTGAGCGTGCTGACCGGCGTGACCGCCGCGGTGCGTCTGGCCGCCTACCACGTGCCGGGCCCGCTGCTGGTGGTCTACGCCGTCCTCACCACCTCGGCGATCGGCACGTCCATCAGGTTCTTCGCCGAGCGCCTGGCCACCACCGTGCACCGCTGCTCAGCCGACGGTTGCACCTTCCAGGTGCAGGAGCGCGGGGTGGATGCGGGTGAGTCGGCGTACTGGCGTGAGGTTGCCGCCGCCCACCCCCGCCACGACCTGAACCGCTGAGCCGCTCGATTCGCAGCGCCCCGGCCCGCTTCCTACGGCCCGGCCGGGGCGCCACTTCTCCCGAGGGGAGCACGTCCATCATGTCGGAAACCACGGTCGCGACCGTGACGGAAGTCCCCACACCCCCACCTCCGCCCCCGTCACCTGCCTCGGATGCGGCTCAGCCGGTGCAGTCGGCTTTGCCGGGGCGTCCTCTGGTGGTGGCCGGCGCGAACGCGCTGGGTGCTGTGGCGGTGGGTGCGCTGGCTGCTGGTGGCCCGGTTGGGCTGGCCGCGACCGGCGCTGCCGCCGGTGCGGTCGCGCTGGGCACCTGGGTGCGTCGCCGCACTCCCCGCTCCACCATGGCTGCGGCCCGCCGCGGCGCCGGCCGCCACCGGACCGCCGGTGGCGCTGGCGGCGGTGGCGGGTCTCGGTTGCCGAGGCAGGGAGGTGGGCGTCAGCGCTCCGCCGGTGGCCTGTCGGGCGGTTCGGGGCCGATGGCCCGTGCGGCGGGCCGCCGTACCACCGCACGCTCGGCTTCGGCCGAACCTCGCTCGACGGCGGCCGGGGCCGCGGGGACATCCCGCCGCGGCGCCTCGCCAGCGACTTCGGCGGGCCGGAACAGCGGCCGGTCGGCTGCCCCGCACGCTGCCCGTTCGCGCACCTCACCGGCCGCCGACCGCGGTGGGTCGGGGTTGGTGAGCCTGGCCAAGCACTCCCCGACCCGGGCCGCTCGCGCTGCAGGGCTGGGCTCTCGCGCCGGGCGGATAGCGGCTGCCGGCGCAGCCGCGGGCCGGTCACGGTGGCAGGCCGGAGCTCCGGCCCGTGCCGCGCGGGCCGAGCAGCGCACCGCTCGCCGGGTGGCCAAGGGGGTTGCTCGCGCCTACCGCGACACCGGCACCACCGAGCCCGGGACGGTCGAGAAGGCGGCCGGTCGGCGGCGCGGGCCTGCCCGGGCGGGGGCTGGTGGGTCGGTGGCGCAGAAGAAGGCGTTGCGCCGCTCGGCGGCACGGCACGGCCTGCGCATGGCGGGCAGCGCCGCCCTGGCGGGCGGTGTGGGGCTGGTCTCCGGACTGGTGCTGCAGAACTGGCGCAAGCGCGGGGTGGTCGCCCGCCACACCAAGGCGGTGTGGCTGCGACTGGCCAACCGCGCCCGGCGCATCAAGGCCCTGCGCGATGACGCGATCCGCGGCGGCGCAGACGCGGCGGCCGGCCAGGTGCCGGTGCCGGCCGAGACGGTGTCCGACCCCCACCGCCCCACTGAGAAGCCCAAGGCCCCGGTCCAGCCCGACCGAGACGCCACGAAGCAGCCGTTGGGAGACCCGACGCGAGAGGGAGCGTCCATGTCCGAGAACACCAGCGCTACCGGCTTCACCCGCCTGTCCGAGGCGGCCGAGGTGATGCTGCAGGCCGCCTCCACCTTCGACCCCGAGCACATGAGCGAGTTCCAGACCCTGGTGGACGACCTTCCCGAGGCCATGGCCACCGTGCAGGAGACGCTTCGGGTCCTGGCCGAACTCTCCGACGAGAAGCTCCCCGTCGACCCGCGCGTGGTCGAGGAGATCGGCGAGGGCTACCGGGCCATGAACAACGTCGTCAACGTCCTCGACGAGGTCGGCACCGTCTACCGCCGCTGCCACGCCGAGGACATCGAGCGCAACGAGAACCCCCGCAAGGGCCTGGACGGCGAACGCCGCTGGAACGTCGGCTAACCACCACACCCACCACTCGCCGCCAGGGCCGCCCCGTCGGGGCGGTCCTGGCCCGTTCCGGGGAAGGACACCTGTGAGCAGCACGACTTCGCGCACCACCCGCATCGACTGGGGCGCCGGGCACGGCATCGTCTCCGGCACCCTGAACGCCACCGCCGGGACGCTGGTGACCACCGCCCTGGCCTCCACCACCGGCATGGCACCCGGATGGACCCTGGCCGCCGGAGCCGTCGGTGCCGCAGGCACGGCCGCCGCCGGACTGCGCAAGCGCCTGACGAAGGCCACGCTGGGCTTCCGCTCCGCGTGCTGGCTGGCCGCCGGCACCTGGTCCTCCCTGGCACTGGCCGGTGGCGGCCCCACCGCCCTGCCCGCCCTGGGCACTCTGGCCATCGGCGGCATCGCGGCCGGCACCATGGCCGTCGGGTTCGCCGCGCACGAGGAGAGCGAGCAGGCCCGCCGCTCCACCCTGCTGATGCTCGGCACCCGCCGGGCCCTGGCCGCTGAGTGGATCGACCGCATCGCCCGGGTCTGCCGGGTGGAGAACACCGAGGTCGTCGGCGTCGAGCACTGGCCCTCCGGCATGGGCTACACCGTCGAGGTCAAGCTGCCCGAGGGCGGCACCACCCGCAAAGCCCTCGCCGACCGCGCCGACGCCCTGGCCTCCGACCTGGACCTGCCCACTGGCTGCGGCCTGTCCGTCCATGACGGCATGTCCCGCCGCCTGGTCCTGATCAAGGTGACCACCAAGTCCCTGGCCGGCACCGAGACCTCCTTCCCCGTCGAGGAGGTCCGCGAGACCACCACCGTCAACAACCCCCTGCCCCTGGCGCTGCTGGCCGACGGCGGCCGGGCCGAACTGGACCTGCGCCAAGCCTCCACGATCGTGGCCGGGCCCACGGGGTCGGGGAAGACCAACTGGCTGCACACCCTCATCGCCCGCCTGAACCAGACCAACGACACCCTGGTGTGGGTCATCGACCTCAACGGCGGCTCCCTAGCCCTGCCCTGGCTCCACGCCTGGCGCGAAGCCCAACTGGGCACCGAAGGCTCACGGTGGGCGGGAGTGGACATCCCCAACCCGGGAGTGGACTGGGTGGCCAGCACCCCGGCCGAGGCGAAGAAGATGCTGCAGGCCGCGGTGCGCATCGCCAAGCAGCGCAAGGTCACCTACCAGGACCACATGCGCGACCAGGACGACGACAAGCTGCCCGTCAGCCCGAGCATCCCCGAAGTCGTCATCGTCATGGACGAGGGTGCCGAAGCCGCCGCCACCCGCGAAGCCAAGGCAGTGCGCGAGGGCGTCTCGGAAGTCATCCGCATCGCCCGCGCCATGGCCATTCGCGCCGTGGTCTCCATCCTGCGCGTCACCCAGGACGTCCTGCCGGACCCGATGGTGCGCAAGATGGCCTCCAACCGGGTCTGCTCCGGCGCCACCGAGGACTCCGAGCTGGGCCACATGTTCGGCTGGCGGGCCCTGTCTGCCGAGAACAGCTTCGACGGGCCCGGCTCGATGCTGATCGGCACCGAGGGCAAGCAGCCCGACAAGGCCCGCCAGTGGCGCATCAGGCCCACCGGCATCGAGGAGGTCTGCGCCGCCACCGCCCACCGCCGCCCCGTCCTGGACGAGCCGTCCCTGACCGCGGCCGGCCCCGACTACACCGACCGCTGGACTCTGCAGCGCTGCGGCCACCTCTGGGCCACCACCCCCGCCACCGCCTCGGCCACGTCCAGCAGCGCCTCGGCCGCGCCCGGCACCGGGGACGGAACGGGACGGCGGGAGTGGAAGGCGACGGCCTCCTGGGACGCCCCGCGCCGCAAGGACGTCGCCACCCCCGAAGCCGACGAGCTGGAGGAACTGTTCAACCTCCCCTCCGCCGACCCCGACCAGCGCGACGGGCAGCAGGACGACACCGATTGGTCCGACCCGTCGATGTGGACCACCGGCCGGGAGAAGGCCGAGCCCGAGCAGCCCGACGCCCGCCAGGCCGCCCTCATGCTGCTCCTGGCCGCCGGGCCGCAGGGCACCGGCGCTTCGGCCATCGCCCGCGAGCTGGCCGACGACTTCGGCACCACCCGCCAGACCGTCGTCGGCTGGCTCAAGGCGTGGGTCCAGACCGGTGAAGCCGTCCGACTCGGCACCGGAACCAAGACCCGCTACGTCCACCGCCAGCACGCCCCCGACGGCCACTGACCGCCCCCACTTGTCGCCTGTCGCTCTCCTCTGAAGGGGAGGGCCCCCGAGCCGTCCAGGGGGCGGAAACCGGGGTCTGACCTGGGAGGCGACAAGCGACAAGACAAGCAGGCGACAAGACAAGCGACACCCCGACACGACAAGTCACACGACAAGCCGGCCCCGCCCCGACAACCGCCCCGGGCGGGGCCGCCGCCTTCCCCAAGGAGCGTCTTCCGTGGTCCTCAGCCTCTCAGCCGCCGTCCTCTTCGGCCTGATCGTCTTCGCCCTCATACGGGCCCGCTACGTCTCCCTCGGCGCCGCGACGGCGACGTTCCTCTTCGGGTTCTTCGTCGCCAGCACCGGCGCCGCCGGGCCCATCAGGAGCCTGTGCAACGCGATCGTCTCCGCCCTCGGCAACCTCACCTGAAAGGGGCCCCGCCGTGTCGCACACCGACCTGCCCCCGCTCCGGGCCGAGGACATCCCCGACGGCGTCCAAGAAGTTTTCCTGCCCGACGGCCGCCGGGCCCTGGCCTACACCACCCCGAGCGCGGCACCCACGGTCGTCCAACCCGAGCCTGCCCCCGGCCCACCCGCGCCGCCACCGGCCCCGGCCGCCGCGGCGGTCCCGGTGGCGCAGCCGATACCGGCCTGGGTGAAGTCCACCGCCCTGCTCGCCCCCACCCTCGGCGGCGGCGTCGCCGTCTCCGCCGTCGGACTCTCCGTCGCCGCCCCCGGCCTGGACGCCGCCAGCCACGCCCTGTGGTCCCTCGTCGCCCTCCTCGCCACCGGCGGCGGAGCCGCCGCCCTCCTCCTCTCCCGCGTCCGGGCACGTCTCGCCGCCGCCCAGCGCGCCGCCGAGCGACCCCACATCACCCAGAACATCACCGCCACCGGCCTCTTCGGCCGAGCCAACGGCACCATCAACCACCGCTGAGCACGCCCGGGGCGACCGCCCGTCTCGCCAAAGATCTGCGGTCGCCCCGGCCTCTCTGCCCATACCTGACCAGGAGGTCACCCCAGCATGACTCAACCCGTCCCCGTCCGGCGAGCAGCGGCGCACAGGCCGCTGCTGCTGGACCTGTTCTGCTGCGCCGGCGGCGCCGCCACGGGCTACCACCGCGCCGGGTTCGACGTCGTCGGCATCGACATCGTCCACCGCCCCAACTACCCCTTCACCTTCCACCGCGCCGACGCGCTGACCTTCCTCGCCGACCTCATCACCACCGGCGAGATCAACCGCTTCGCGTTCGTGCACGGCTCGCCTCCGTGCCAGGCCGGATGCGCGCTGACGGTGGGCACCAACGCCTCCCGCGGCTGGGGCCGCACCCACGTCCAGCTCATCCCCGCACTCCGCGACCTGTTGGAAGCCACTGACCTGCCCTACGTCATCGAGCAACCGACGGGGAAGGCGCCCATCCGCCGTGACCTGACCCTGTGCGGCCTGACCCTGTGCGGGGAGTCCTTCGGCCTGGGAGTGCTGCGCCACCGCGTCTTCGAACTCGGGCGTTGGTCGACGGTGCAGCCGCCGCACCCGCGTCACCGCGGGCCGGTGCGCGGCTACCGCCACGGCGTCTACCGAGAGGGGCCCTACGTGGCCGCCTACGGCTCCGGTGGCGGCAAAGCCACCGTCCCCGAGATGCAGGCCGCCATGGGCATCACCTGGACCAACGTCCGCGAGGAACTGACCGAGGCCATTCCGCCCGCCTACACCCAGCACATCGGCACGGCCTTCCTCGCCAGCACCCGCACGCTGGAGGTGGCCGCATGAGCGCCGATCTGCTGCGAGCAGCGCTGGCCGCCGCTGACCGCGGCTGGCACGTCTTCCCCCTCCGCCCCGGCGAGAAGCGCCCCGCCCTCCACCACACCACCCACTGCCCCGGAACGGGCGAGTGCGCGGGCGGGCATGTGAAGTGGGAGGCCCGCGCCACCACCGACCCCGACCGCATCGAGCGCGCCTGGTCGGCCGGAGCGTTCAACGTCGGCATCGCCACCGGGCCCTCCCGGCTGGTCGTGGTCGACCTGGACAAGCCCAAGGGCAAGAGCGACGCGCCTGACGGCGCGGCGAACCTCCTGGCGCTCTGCGAGCGCGCCGACCAGCAGGCGCCCCCCACCTACACCGTGCGGACTGCCAGCGGCGGGACCCACCTGTACTTCACCGCCCCGCCCGGTGCCCGACTGGGCAACACCGCGGGCACCCTGGCGCCGCTGGTCGACACCCGCGGCCACGGCGGGTACGTCGTCGCCGCCGGCAGTGTCGTGGGAAGCACCCCCTACACCGTCGTGGACGACGCCCCGGTAGCACCACTGCCAGGGTGGCTCCGGGACACCCTGGTGCCACCTCCCCGGCCGACGGTGGGCGTGCCGCTGGTGGTGCCGGACCGGCGCCGCCGCTACGCCTACACGGCCCTTCAGGCCGAGCTCACCACCGTGGCCGGAACGACCGAGGGCGGGCGCAACGCCACCCTGCTGGCCTCCGCCCGCGCCATGGGCCGCTTCGTGGCCTGGGGCGACCTGACCCGCGAGGAGGTGGAGGAGGCTTTTCAGGGAGCGGGAGAGGCGGCCGGCCTGCCCGCGTCCGAGTGCCGCACCACGGTGCGCTCCGCCCTGGACTGGTCCATCGCACACGCCCGGCCCCGGCAGACCACCGCCGCACCGGCCCCCACTCCCCCCTTGAAAAGCCCCACCGCACGCGCCGTCCACGCGCTCGCCGCCCTCGGTGCCCGGCCCGAGCAGTCGGTGGGCGAGTCGAAAGACGCCGGCCGCAAGGCCGTCCCTTCAGCTCTTCGCCCTGACCCGCAGCGCGCCCGCGGCGAGCAGCGCATCACCGCGATGCTCCACGTCGCCGCACCCGGCCGCGGCGCCATCCCCACCGCCACCTCCACCTGCGACTGCGGCCGCAACCGCAGCGCCGTCGGCCACCGCGACGTCGCCGCTCTCGTCACCGAGCACGACGAACACCGCACCACCTGCCCCCACCACGCCCGTCCCGAGACGAGGACCGCAGCATGACCGAGCACATCGACGCCACCGCCCTGCTGGAGGAGGTGGAGGCCCACATCCGGCGCTTCAGCGTCTTCCCCACCGATGGCGCCTACGTCGCCGTGGTCCTCTGGGTCATCCACGCCCACCTGCTCGACTGCTTCGACTCCACCCCGCGCCTGGCCTTCCTCTCCCCGGAGCCCGGGTCGGGCAAGACGCGGGCCCTGGAGATCACCGAAACCCTTGTGCCCCGGCCGATGGCAGCCGTCGACGCCAGCGCCGCCGCCCTCTTCCGCTCCGTCTCCGGCGTCGACGGCCAGCGCCCCACCATCCTCTTCGACGAGATCGACACCGTCTTCGGACCCAAGGCCGGGGACAACGAGCAGCTGCGCGGATTCATCAACGCCGGCCACCGCAAGGGCCGGGTGATGTACCGGTGCGTCGGCGACGGAGCCAACCAGACCGTGCAGGCCTTCCCGAGCTTCTGCGCCGTGGCCGTCGCTGGACTCGGCTCCCTGCCGGACACGATTCTGACCCGGTCAGTCATCATCCGCATGCGCCGCCGAGCCCGCAACGAGCACGTCGAGCAGTACCGGATTGGCACCAACGAGCCCGAGGGCCATCTGCTGCGGGACCGGATCGCAGCATGGGCCGACCAGGTCCGCGACCAGATCACCGGCGCCTTCCCCGCCATGCCCGACGGCGTCACCGACCGCCCCGCCGACGTCTGGGAGCCGCTGCTGGCCATCGCCGACGTCGCGGGCGGACAGTGGCCCGAGCGCGCCCGCGCCGCCTGCCTCCAGTTCGTGCGCGCCGCGCAGCAGGACGACAAGGGCAGCCTCGGTATCCGCCTGCTCACCGACCTGCGCGACCACGTCATGGTCGGCGTCGACCGCCTGCCCACGATCGCCATCCTCGACCGCCTCACCGCCCTGGACGACGCCCCCTGGGCCGACCTCGACGGCAAACCGCTGGACAACCGGCGCCTGTCCCGCATGCTCCGCGACTACCAGACCGCCACCAACACCCCGATCGTCTCCCGCAACATCCGCACCACCGGCGGCATCCTCAAGGGTTTCTACGCCGAGGACCTGGCAGACGCCTGGGAGCGCTACTGCCCGCCCCCCTCCGAGCAGGCCGCTACACCCGCTACGCCGCTACAGACCAGCTCACAGACGGTGTTCGTGTAGCGGACGCACCACATGTAGCGGCTACGCCCACCACCGCCCCACCCGGTCGTGAAGCGGACGTAGCCGCTACACCCCAACCACCCGCTACAGAAAACCCGCCGCTGACCTGCGATGTAGCGGCGTAGCGGCTGTAGCGGACTTCCCAGAAGGGGCTGAGCCCGGCCCTACGGCTCGCAAGGAGAACACCTGTGAATGCCGCCCTCCCTACTACCCACCAAGCCCTCACCGTCCCCGAGGTCATGACCGCCCTGCGGCTCAGCAGGTGGACGGTCTACGAACTCATCCGCTCCCGCCAGCTCCCCAGTTTCACCGTTGGCCGTGCACGACGGGTGCCGGCCGACGCCGTCCAGCGCTTCATGAACGCCCAGATCGAGGAGACCGCCGCCTGATGGCTGCACGGAAGAGGAACCCGAACGGCGCCGGCAGCATCTGGCGCCGTTCGGACGGACGCTACGAAGGTCGCGTGTACGTCCCGCAGCCCGACGGCACACGTAAGCGCAAGACGGTGTACGGCGCTACATGGGAGGAGTGCGACACCAAGCGGCAGGAACTGGTTCGGCGAGATCGGCAGGGCATTCCCACGCCGACACGGTCGGCGAAGTTGTCGGAATGGTTGCCGTACTGGTTGGAGGAGTTTGTTCGACCGGAACGGAAGAAGACGACCTACGCCAAGTATGAGACTCACGTCCGCCTCTACCTGATCCCTCATCTAGGTACAAAGCGGCTGGAAACCCTGGGCGTTCCGGACGTGCGCCGCATGCTCACCGCTGTAACCTCCCGAGCCTCAGCGTCGACGGCGAAAGAGTCACATAGGGTCCTGCGTAGCGCTCTATCCGCCGCCTGCCGGGAGGAGCTGATCAACCGCAACGTGGCTCATTTGGTCCCCGCACCGCGTGTGACGCCGCGGGAGATGAAGCCCTGGACGTTGGAGGAAACAGCAACGTTCCTGGAAGCGGCGAGATCGGACCCGCTTTATGCGGCATTCGTTCTGGCCGTAGCGCTGGGGCTGCGGCGTGGTGAGGTTCTGGGCTTGCGCTGGGACGACATCGACCTGAACCGTCGCACCCTCACAGTGCGCTCGCAGCTCCAGCGCGTGCAGAGGGAGTTGTACGCGGACTCCACCAAGAACAGGCGCACCCGGACCATTCCGGTCCCGCTGATGTGCATCGCCCCGCTTCGGTGGCAACGGCTGCGACAGGCCGCGCTGCGAGCAGCGGCAGGCCCTCGCTGGGAGAGCAGCGACTACGTGTTCACCACCCGGACGGGGCGCCCGATCGAGCCCCGGAACATCAGCCGCTCCTTCGAGAGGCTGGCGGACGGAGCGGGCCTACCGCGCATCCGGCTGCACGACACCCGGCACGGGTGCGCCACGCTGCTCTTCGCGGCAGGGGTAGCACCGCGGGTGGTCATGGAGATCCTGGGCCACTCGCAGATCGCCGTCACGATGAACATCTACACGCATGTATCGGATGACAGTCGGCGGGAGGCCATGGGTCACATGGACCGATTGCTACAACGGCGACGGCGCGAATAGACAACTGCCGTCAATCGCTACCGTCAACGCCCCCGCCGCGACTTGCGGCGGGGGCGTTTTGGCTGGTGGGCACAGCTGGGTTCGAACCAGCGACATCTGCTTTGTAAGAGCAGCGCTCTACCGCTGAGCTATGCGCCCGAGACGAAGCGACAGCCTACCTTGCCGGGCGGCGTAGGCGGCAAACCGTTACGGCGGGTGGTCGGGACGGAACAGAGGGGAGGGAGTCTCAGCCGGTCAGTCGGTCAGCCGGTCAGTCGGTCAGCCGGTCAGGCGGGCCAGGAAGGTGCGGAGGGCCTCGTCGAAGGCTTGGGGGTTCTCCAGGTTGACCATGTGGGCGGCGGCGGGGACGCGGACGCGGTGGGCGCCGGGGATGGCGAGGGTGATGGCGTGGGCGTTGGCGGAGATGTCCGAGACGTCGAGGTCGCCGTCGAGGACGAGGGTGGGGACGTCGAGCTCGGTGAGGTGCGACCAGGCGTCGGCCTCACGGGCCACGCCGGCGCTGAAGCCTTCGGGGTGGGCCACGGCGTTGGCTTCCGCCGTGTCCCGCAGGCGCTCGCGCAGGGCCGGGTCGACGGCGCCGGGTTGCCGGTGGGGGCCGTCGACCCACATGCGCAGGAAGTGCTCGACGTACCACTCCGCGGCGTGGGGGCCTTCGGCGTGGGCGACCTGCTGCCTGATGTTCTCGCGCAGGAAGGGGTCGGTGAACGCACGACCGCTGATGCCGGGGGAGGCCAGGGCCAGACCGGCCACCACCTCCGGGTGGGTGAGCGCGGTGTCCAGGGCGACCCGGGCGCCGTGGGAGAGGCCGACCAGGACCGCGCGGCTGATGCCGAGGTGGGCGAGGAGTGCACGGAGGTCCTCGTGGTGGGCGTAGTCGCCCTTGATGTCGGAGGACAGGCCGTGGCCGCGGGCGTCGTAGCGCACCA
Organism: Streptomyces sp. NPDC059740; assembly: GCF_042733155.1. Classification (NCBI taxonomy): domain Bacteria; kingdom Bacillati; phylum Actinomycetota; class Actinomycetes; order Kitasatosporales; family Streptomycetaceae; genus Streptomyces; species Streptomyces sp. NPDC059740. The sequence continues at coordinate 138,400 of NZ_JBHWGP010000010.1, forward strand.
CGCGGTGGCCCGAGCGGCTGAGCCATGCGAACTGCTCGTCCCACATGTGGTTGTCGAGCATGCCGCCGTGCAGGAGGACCACGGCGGGACCGTCGCCCGCCACCTCGTAGAAGAGTTCGCCGCCGCCCGGCACGGGCGCCAGTCCGGCCGTGACCTCGGCGGTGATCTCGGCGGTGACCTCGGTGGCAGCCTCGGTCGTGGCGGTGTCCCCCGCTGGGGCCGGGAGCCCGTCGGCAGCCCCGCCCCCGCTCGCGGCTCCGTCCTGGTCCGCGGCTCCGTCCTCCGCCGCGGCCCTGTCCCTGCCCGCGGCCACGTTCTTCCCCTCGGTGCTCGCCTCGGGTGCGGCCGGGTCCGTGGGCGCGGCCCCTTCCGTGGCGGCGTCCTGGTCGGCCGGGGCGGGGCGGCGCGTGGTGCGCTCGGGCGGTGGTGAGGTCGGGTGGTGGGGCGTCTGGTCGGCCTCGGCGTTTTCCATGGTCGTCTCTCGGGCGGTCGCGGAAGGGGCTGCTGGCGGGTGGCAGGCTCGCCGGAGGGTGTCCTCGTGCTCGGCGGATCCGGACAGGGCGCCTGAGCGGACCGGGGGCCTTCACCGTTCCTTCACCATCCTGGCATCCGGCGCACCGGGGCGGGAGGCGGGGCGGCGGCACCGGGGTTCCCGGCCGGTTTCCCAGCCCCCTACACCGGTCGCGGCGCCTGTCCGGCCGGGAAGGTGACGACGAGGTCCGCTCGGGCGCGGGTGCGGGCGACGCGGCGGGCGTTGGACTCGTCGGAGGTGCGGACGAAGTGTTCGGCGTCCTGCGGGGTGCGGCCGAAGCGGGTGTGGCGGTCGACGAGGCGCCGCACCCGGGTGCCGGGGTCCAGGTCGACGTACCAGACCTCGTCGAGCAGCGGCCGGACCGCGGCCCAGGGGCCCTCGTCCAGGAGCAGGTAGTTGCCCTCCGTCAGGACGAGCGGGACCTCGGGCGGGACCGGGATGCTGCCGGCGACCGGCTCCTCCAGGCCGCGGTCGAAGGCCGGGGCGTACACGGTGGCGCCGGGGGTGGGGCCCTCGGCGGGGTGGCGCAGGCGGTGCAGGAGCGTCGCGTAGCCCGCGGCGTCGAAGGTGTCGGGGGCGCCCTTGCGGTCGGTGCGGCCCAGGCGGCGCAGTTCGGCCTCGGCCAGGTGGAAGCCGTCCATGGGGACCAGTGCGGCGAGGTCGCCCAGGGCGGCGGCGAGGTGCGCGGCGAGCGTCGACTTGCCCGCACCGGGTGGGCCGGTGATGCCGAGGACGCGTCGGGAGCCGGGCGTCGAGGTGGCGAGGCGGCGGGCGCGGGCCACCAGCCGGTCGGGGTGGAGGGGACCGGGCGTGACCGGCGGCGCGGAGGTCACCGGGCCACCGCCAGCCGCCACAGGGAGGTGACCTCGGCGGCCCGAGCGGTGTGCAGCGGGTCGGTGGTGTCACGGGCGCGCGGATGGCGGGGGGCGATGTCGAGGCGGTCCAGGACGCGCAGCCCGGCGGCGTCGATGAGGGCGGGCAGTTCGGTGCGGGCCCGCAGGCCGAGGTGTTCGGCCAGGTCGGAGAGGATCAGCCAGCCCTCGCCGCCGGGGGTGAGGTGGTCGGGCAGGCCCGTGAGGAAGCCGCGCAGCATGCGGCTGCCCGGGTCGTAGACGGCGTGCTCGACCGCTGAGGTCGGCTTGGCGGGCACCCACGGGGGGTTGCAGACCACGAGCGGGGCCCGGCCCTCGGGGAAGAGGTCGGCGGCGACCACCTCGACGCGGTCGCCGACACCGAGCTGGGTGACGTTCTCCCGGGCGCAGGCCAGGGCGCGCGGGGCGAGGTCGGTGGCGACCACGCGGGCCACGCCGCGGCGGGCCAGGACGGCAGCGAGGACGCCGGTGCCGGTGCCGATGTCGAACGCCAGGTCGTCGGCGGGCAGGGGGGCGCGCGCGACGAGGTCCACGTACTCGCCGCGCACCGGGGAGAAGACCCCGTAGAAGGGGTGGACGCGGTCGCCGCCGAGGGCCGGGATCTCCACGCCCTTGCGCCGCCACTCCCAGGCCCCCACGACACCGAGGAGTTCGCGCAGCGACACCAGCCAGCCGTCACCGGCGCCCCCGGGGCCCTCCGCACCTCCGGGGCCCTCTGCACTCACGGAGTCCTCCGTACCCCCGGGGCCCTCCGCACTCACGAAGTCCTCCGCACCTCCGGCGCCGCCCGGGCGCCTCGGGTCCACCACGCCGTCCACGTTCCGGGCGACTGCCGTGCCGGCGGTGTCGCCGGGGTGCTCCGTCCGGCCGTCCACGGGGCCGTACGCCTGGACGCAGGCGTCGTGCACCCGCGGGGCCCGGCGCAGCGGGACGGTGTAGTCGGCGGACAGCGGTACCAGCAGCATGCCGAGGATGCGCGCCCGCTGGTGCTGGGCGGCGCGGTGGCGGTGGAAGGCCAACGCCGGGTCCTGCGTGGCGTGGTCGGGCGGGACGGGTGCCTTGCGGGGACGGCGGTCCATGCGGCGGGCGAGCGCGGTGAGCAGCTGGCGGGCGTTGTGGAAGTCGCCGCGCCACAGCAACGCCGTGCCCTCGCAGACCAGCTTGTACGCGGCGTCCGCCTTCAACCGGTCGTCGACGACCGCGACGCGGCGGGGTGCCGGCAGTCCGCCCTCGGAACGCCACAGGGCGGAGTGGGGCCGGTCGGCCTCGGTCCAGGTGACACGTTCGGCGAGCGGAGGTGCGGTCATGACGTCCCTGGGGCGGGTGCGAAAAGGGGAACACACGACTCTACCGCGGCCCCCACCACGGCCTTCCGGGCGCCGACGGCTCGGGTGACGGGCCGGTGGAGGGGCGGAGCCGGCAGGCGGGCCCGGGTCAGGGGCCGGTGCGGGTGGGGCGGCGCATCAGGTAGACCGCGGCCGAGCCCGCGCCGAAGAGGGCCAGCACGGAGAGGGCGGTGGAGAACCACGAGGCACCGAGCAGTCTGCCGCCGAAGTACCCCAGGCAGACGCTGTAGGCGGCCCACGCCAGACCGGCCAGCGCCGACCAGGGCAGGAACTCGCGGGCCGCGCGGTGTGCGACGCCGGCGCCCAGGCTCACCACGGACCGGCCCGCCGGCGCGAACCGTGCCAGGACCACCAGGCCGCCACCACCGCGGGTCAGTGCCGAGCCGAGGCGTTCCTGTGCGGCGGAGAGTCTGCGGGAGTGGGAGATGGCCCGGTCGAAGCGGTCGCCGCCGCGCCAGGCGACGCGGTAGGCGGCCAGGTCGCCGAGGACGGAAGCCGTCGCCGCGCACAGGGTCAGGGACCCCATCTCCAGCAGACCACCGTGTACGGCCGCGGCACCGACCGCGCCGGCGGCCGTCCTGGTGCCGGCGGCTGTCGCCGAGGCTGCGACGACGAGGACGCCGCTGGGCAGGATGGGTACGAACACGTCCAGCAGGACCGACATGCCGACCACCAGGTACACCCAAGGAGTCGACGTCCACGACCCCAGGCTGTCCAGCACGTTCCGACTCCGATTTCGCGTTCCGGTCCCACCGGGCGGCGTACGTGCGCCGGCACGGGACGGTGGTACAGCCGTACAGCGTACGCCGGGGCGCGGCCCCGCAGCGGGCGGGGTCCGTGTCGGCCGGGGCCCGTGGGTGGGGGCGGGCAGGTCGTGGGTGGGGTGGGGCGCGTCGCCGGTGCGGGCCGGCCGTGTCGCTGACGGGGCGGGACGCGACGCCGGTGGGGAGTGGACGCGACGCCGGTGGGGAGTGGCGGACCGCCGTGGGACCGGGGAGGTGGGGGGCGGTCAGACGGTCAACGACGGGGTGGCGGGCTGCTGTTCGGTGGGGCGGGGACCGGCCGGTGCCGGGCGCGAGTGGGGTGCGGGGCAGGCGGCTCGGAGGGCGGCGCGGGCCACGGCGTCGGTGTCGGCGAGGGTCACCGAGCCGACGCCGGGACGGGCGCCCGCGGCGGTGACCCAGTGGACGCCCTCGGTCGGCACGCCCACCGCGAAGCGCCGCGGGTGGGCCCGGCCGTCGCCGCCCACCAGGTGGTAGGGGCTCGGCGTGACGTCGAGGCCGCCGGTCTCGTAGCCGTCCAGGGTGTGCGGTCGGCACTCGCCGGCCGCGAGGAGCCCGGCCAGCAGCGGGTCGCCGGTGCGACGCAGGTCGACCTCGGGCAGCCGGGCCTCGATCAGGGCGGTGGCGCGGACCAGGGAGCCCGGCACCCGGGGCGACCAGGCGGCGAAGTGGGGCTTGTCGAAGGTGCCGCCGCGGGGCTCGGTGCCCACCCGCAGGTCGGGACCGATCACGTCCAGCACCCCGGCCTCGACCAGCGCGGCCATCTCCTCGACGCGGCGCCGCGGCGGGCCTATGGACAGGAAGGCGTTGAGGGGGGTGTACCACCGGTCCAGGTGCTCACGACGGGAGTCGCCACTCAGCCCGGCGTGGTCGACGACGCGGCGGAGCTCGTTGCGCAGGTCGCGCAGTACGTCCAGGGCGGCCTTCACGGGTCCGGCTACGTTGCCCAGCCGGGCCTGTGCGACGTCCCTGCGCAGGTGGGCCAGGAGCCAGCCGCGGAAGCCCGCGGGGTCCGCGAAGCGCTCCCCGGCGTGGGGGTGCGCGAGGGCCTCCCAGTCCCACCGGTCGGCCGGGGCCACGCCGGAGGCGGTGAGGGCCGCCGCCTCCTCGTGCGGGCCGGCAGCCGCGAGGAACCGGGTGCGGAAGGCGGCGACGTCCGCCGCTGGGCGGCCGCGGGCGGTCAGCAGCGCCTCGTAGTGGACGAGGGTGACCTCCTTGGAGACCAGCGGCCAGACCTCCGTGCGGAAGTCGGGCGGGTCGCCGGCCGCCGCGCGGCGGCGGAAGGCGGTCACCACCTCCCCGGTCAGGACGACGGGAACGTGGCAGCCCAGGGCGCCCTTGGCGTTGTCGCCGCGGGAGTGGTACGGCACGCCGCGACGGGAGCCTGCGTACAGCCGGGGTTCGCGACCGGACGGGGTGTACCGAAGCGGCCCGCCCGGGGCCTCGCGGCTGAAGCGTCCGCCGCGGCCGGCGGTCAGCAGCGCCATGTGGTCGAAGAAGTTCAGGCCCAGGCCGCGCAGCAGGACGGGCCGGCCCGGCGCCAGGAGGTCGAGTTCTGCCGCGAGGTCGGCGGGGTTGGCCGGGGGGAGGTAGGTCAGGCCGTGCTCGGCGGCGTACGCGGCGGTCTCGGCCTGACGCGGGTCGGGCCGGGCGGGCAGGTGGCCCTGGGCGAGCACGACGGCGCCCAGGCCGCGCAGCACCGTGCCGTCGTCGAGGTCGAGGCGCTGGGGCCCGTCGGCACCGCGGGGGCCGTCCGGGACCCGGGCGACGCCACCGCGGGTGTCGGCGGTCAGGCGCACGGCGCGCGCCGCGTGGACCACGACCTGCAGTGACTGCGGGGCGGTGGCCGTCACCTGGGCGAAGACCCAGCGCAGATAGCGTCCGTAGCGGGCCCGGGTGGGGTAGTCGTCGGGGGCGAGGGGGCCGGCGTCGCGGTCGTGCCGCAGGGCCCACTCGTGGAGGGTGGGGCCGGGGCGCACCGGGCCGGCGCAGGGCACCGTCTCGTCGGTGAAGAGCGTCACCTGCGAGGCGACCGTGTTCATCAGCAGCTCACCGCTCTGGTCGGTGCGCCACACGCGGCCGGCGCCGGGCGGCGAGGGGTCGACGACGTGGACGGTCAGACGTCCGGTCGGCAGCAGCTCCGGCACGGCGGCGGCCAGGCGCTCCAGCACGCTGGTACCGCGAGGCCCGGCCCCCACCACGGCCAGCGAGGCCCCCTCCCCGGCCGCCGCCTCCCCGGCCCGGTCGGCTCCCGTCCCGGCCCGGGCCGCTCGCGACACGGAACCGCCGGCCGCGTCCCGTCCGGCGGCCGCGTCCCGTCCAGCGGTCGCCCCGGGGCCGCTGCTCGCCCCGCGCCCCCGTGGTGCGGGGACGCCGGTGAGGCGGTCCGCGGTGTACGGGCGGGCAGCGGCGGCAGCGTCTTCGGGGGCGGCAGTGGCGTCGGGGGCGGCAGTGTCGTCGGAACGGCGGTCCGGGGCCGGGGTGTCGGCCGCGTCCGGCCGGGGGGCGGGGTCGGGTGCGGAACCGCCTTCCGGTGCTCCGCGGGTGGGGCGTGCGGGATGCGGGGCGGTGTGGTCGGCGGCCATGTGACGGGCTCCCTGGGGGCAGGTGGGGCGCAACGTGCGTCCACATCATCACCGGTGCGGGTGAGCCAGGAGAACTCGTGTCTGGAATGTCAGCTTCCGGGTTCCTGTCGATGTTCCTGCCGAGGCTCCCGGGCCGTCAGGGAACGGTCCCAGACCGTGCGGAGCCGGGCACCGCCGGTCTCGTCGTGGTCGGCCCGGTCCAGGCGGGCCTGGGCCGAGCGCCCGCGCAGCGTCAGCGTCATCAGGTGGTTGCCGAACCAGGGGCCGCCGGCGCGACGCCAGGTCAGCAGCCGCTCGGGCAGGCGGCCGTGGCGGGCCAGGAGCGCGCCGAGGCGCCGGCCCAGCGCGCTCCAGCCGAGCCGGAAGACGGCCGTCATGTAGCCGGGAACGGAGTTGTGCACCGGCGAGCAGGTCAGCTGCCAGACCCGGGCCTGCTCGGCGGTGCCGCGCCAGCCGGCCTCGGCCGCGTAGGAGTGGTGGACGTCGCCGGAGAGGACGTTGACGCTCGCCGGTCCGTCGGCGCGGGACGCCGCCTCCGCCAGGATGTCGGAGAGGTCGTCGAAGGAGGAGGGGAAGGCCGGCCAGTGCTCCAGGTCGGCCTTGCGGCGCAGCCGTTCACCGCGCCGGGCCCAGCGCGGGCCCCGCACGCCCGCGCACATCGCGGCGTTCCAGCCCTCCATGTCGTGGATCATGTCGGGCAGCAGCCAGGGCAGGGAACTGCCGACCAGCAGGTGGTCGACGTCCGCCGGGTCCGCCAGGAGTTGCCTGCGGACCCAGGCGGCCTCGTCCGGGTCGAGCATCGCCCGTCTGCCCTCGCTCTCCCCCCGCAGCACCCGTGCCGCCCGGCAGTCCACGACGACCAGGCGGACCCGGCCGAAGTCCCTGCGGTAGCTCCAGCGGGCGGTCGTGGGGTCGGCGTCGGCCCGCTCGGTGAACTCGTGCACCGCGGCGGTGCCGTCCTCGGAGGCCCGCACCCGGGCGTAGAGCGGGTCCGCGGCCAGTTCGGCGGGGGAGAGGTTGCCCAGGTGCTGGTAGACCCAGTACGACATCAGGCCGCCCTGGATCCGGTCGTGCCACCAGGACGTCTCGCGCATCTCCGCCAGCCATGCCTGGGAGGTGTTCCAGTCGTCCACGACGTCGTGGTCGTCGAAGATCATGCAGGACGGGACCGTCGACAGCAGCCAGCGCACGTCCGGGTCGCGCCAGGACTCGTCGTAGAGGTAGGTGTACTCCTCGTAGTCGGCGACCTCCCGACCGGGCGGCGAGGACAGGTCCCGCCGGCGGGCGATGCGGTCGGCGACGGCCTGCGAGGGCTGGTCCGCGTAGACCTGGTCGCCCAGCAGCGCCAGCACGTCGGGGAGAGGCGCGAGTCCGGAGGGTGCCCCGTCCGCCGGGTGGGCGCCGCCCGTGGCCGTCGCCTCGCGGGCGAAGGAGCGTGCCAGGGTGTCCAGGGCGTCCGGGCCCACCGGGTCGTGGCGGGTACCGGCCGGCGGGACGGTCCAGCGGCAGGAGCCGAAGGTCACCCGCAGCTCGTGGTCCTCGGCGGGCTCGCGCGGCAGGGTCCGGATGGTGCTCGGCGGATAGGGGCTGTCGGGTTCGGGCCACACCTTCTCGCCGTCCAGCAGCACCTCGTAGGCGGTCTCGGTGCCCGGGGTCAGGTCCTTGACCACCACGAGGGCGTAGTGGTGCCCGGCGACCTGCCAGGTCCGCTCGACGCCCTGGGTGCCGTCCGCACAGCGCACCCGGACCTCGCAGCTGCGGTCCGTCTCGACCCAGACGGTGGTGCTGTCCTCGTCCACGTACCGCAGCAGCGGGCCCAGGCGCAGCTGGCTCATCGGTCACTCCTCGTCCCGCCGGTCGCGCCGGGGCCGGTGCCGCGGCGGACCGCCGGCCTCCATGGTCGGCTGGTCACAGCGGCGCCCGGGTCCTGCCGGGTGCCGCCCGGTCCGCCTACCCAGTGCGCCGGGCCCCACCTGTGAGCGCCGCCTCACAGCCTGCCGGAGAGGACCCCGCGGCAACAGTGCAGTGCGGGAACAGTCCCCCCAGGACCGGTCCGGACTCCGCCGGGCCCCGGGGTCCGGACCGTTGCAGTGGTCGGCAGCCCCCGGGGCCGGAGCCCTCAGCAGCCGTCGAGGATCTTCTGCAGGGCGGCCTTCTCGTCGGAGTCGACGGTGAGGTCGTAGACGTGCTTCACCGACACCCACATCCGGGCGTAGGTGCAGTGGTACGAGGTGCTCGGGGGCAGCCAGCTCGCGGGGTCCTTGTCGCCCTTGGCCTGGTTGACGTTGTCGGTGACGGCGATGAGCTGGGAGTGGGTGAGGTCGTTGGCGAGGGCCTGGCGCTGTGCGGTCGTCCACTTCGAGGCGCCGGACTTCCACGCCTCGGCGAGCGGTACGACGTGGTCGATGTCCACGTCGGAGGAGTTGGTCCAGGTCGCCCCGTCGTAGGCGGACTTCCAGGTGCCGGCGGTGGCGGCACAGCTGCTGTTGGTGGTGACGCCGGTGCCGTCGCGCTTGAGGACGACCTCGCGGGTGTCGCAGTTGTCGCCCTGCTGGATCCAGTGGGGGAAGGCGTCGCGGCTGTAGCCGTCGGTGCTGCCCTCGGCCTGGACGGTGAGCGCGGCCAGGTAGGTGCGGGCGGTGGCGGCGGACGGCGGTGCCGGCGGCGCCGCGGTGGCGGTGGGTGCACTGCACAGCACGGTGGTGGTGAGGGCGCCGGCGACGGCCGCGACGGCGGTGACGTGACGCGCGTAGAGGGACGGTTTCGAGGGGCCCATGGCGCAACTCCCGGTGTGTGGGGGGATGGGTGGGGTCGGGACGTGGTGCTGTCCGTCGCGGGGCCCAGGGTGGCGCTGTGGGGTGTCTGCCGGGTGGGCTCCGGATGACAGCGTGACGACATGCCCACGTCACTTCAAGGGTTGACCTGGACTCAGCAGCCGTCTATGGGGCGGGAGTTGACACCACCGGAAAGAAGGGAGATGTGACGTTTCGCCGCGGGTGGATTTTCGAGAAGAGGTACAGAAGTGCGAAAGCCCGCCCCCGGAACGGGTCGGGGGCGGGCGGTGGCGCCGGTGGCCGGGCGGGCTCGGCTCGGTAGGGGCGCGGTGGTGGAGAGGCGGCGGTGGGCTCAGCGGGTCGGGTGGAGGGTGATGAGCCCCTCCGGGGTGGCGGCCACGCGCACGTGTGTGAGGTCGGGGACGTGGACGGTGGCGCCCAGGGAGGCGGCTCGCTCCCCGATGCCCACCACGCGCATGCCTGCCGCCTTCGCCGCTGCGATGCCCGCGGCGGAGTCCTCCAACGCCACGCAGTCCGCCGGCGCCTGACCGAGTTCCGCGGCGCCCTTCAGGAACCCCTCGGGGTCGGGCTTGCTCGCGCTGACGTTCTCCGCCGTGACGCGTACCGCCGGCATGGCGAGACCGGCCGCCCCCATGCGGGCGTGCGCGAGGGCCACGGACGCGGAGGTCACCAGGGCGTGCGGGAGTGCGGCGAGGGAGGCGAGGAACTCCTCCGCACCCGGGACCGGGACGATGCCGTCGGTGTCGGAGGTCTCCATGGCGAGCAGTCGCCGGTTGTCGGCGAGGTTGTCCTCCATCGGCCGCTCGGGCAGGAAGGCGGCCATGGTCGCCCACCCCTGGCGGCCGTGGGCGACGGCGAGGATCTCCTCCGCGTCCAGGCGGTGTTCGGTGGCCCAGTCGCGCCAGACGCGTTCGACGACCGCGTCGGAGTTGACGAGGGTGCCGTCCATGTCCAGCAGGAACGCCCGGAAGGGGCCCAGCTCCTCGGCGCTGTGAAATCCGGACACGCTGCACTCCTGTCGTCGACGGGTTGGCGGACGCACGCTTTGTTCGCCCACGATACAAAAAGCCGCGCCGGTTGTGCGGGCGGCGGGAGCCGTGCGGCGGGGGTGGGCGCGGGTCGGCCTGACCCGGAGGAGCGGCGCGCCCTCCGTGGAGTGGCGCGTGCTGCCGCGTACCGGACGGGCGGAGGCGGCGGGGGTGTACCCGTGCCGTGGCGGGACAGGGTTGGGGCTGGGGCGCGGGCCCCGATGGCTCGAACCGGCGCTCGGCGCACGGGAGGCGGGGAACAGAAGCGACCCCGCCCGCCGGTCAGGGGGGACGGGCGGAGCCACTTTGTTCGATCACGATACAAAGAAGCGGTGCGCCTGCAAAGCGTCGCTGGTCATGGCTGTGGGGGCGCGGGCCGTGGCGGTGCCAGTTCCGGAGCGTCCTCGGCGCCCGGGGCGGGCCGGGCCGGGACGTCGCCCCGCTCGGCGGTCGGCGGCTGCCTCATGCGGAGGTCCGGGACTCCAGCGATCGCCGGGTGTGGGCGCCGTACACCCCGTCGGGGTCGCCCTGCACGCCGTAGTGGTGCTGGTAGTCGGAGACCGCCTGCCGTACCCGCTCGTCGTAGACGCCGCCGTCACCCGCGGGGAAGCCGGCCTGCGCGAGGCGGTACTGGAGTTCGGCGACCTCGGCCCCGCTGTCCCCCTCGCTCAGTACCGGAGCGGTGGTCGCCGGTGGGGTGGACCGGGTGGGCGAGGGCGTCGGGGCGACGCTTCCGGAGGCGGTGGCCGTGGCCGGCGGACGGTGGCCGTGGGGCGCTGACACCGTCGCGGCGGCAGGAGCCGTCGTCTGCGCCGACCGGTGGGTGGGCGCTGCGGGAGGCGTCGGCGACGGGGAGGTGGAGGGGCGCAGCGAAGGGGGCCGGCCGTCGGTCGGCTGCACCGGGGCGAGGGTCGGTGACGCCTCCTCGGTGCGCGCCTGGTCGGGCGCCTCGTCCCGGTGGTAGGCCTCGGAGACCAGTTCGCTGCCCACCATCACCCCGGCCACTCCGAGCGCCGCGGCAGCCACCGTCATGCCCGCGACCACCGCCCGCCTGCGCCGCCGCCGGTGGGAGGGCGGTCGGGACCGCTCGGGGTGCGGACCGCCGACCGTCCCGTCCGTCGCGTCTGCCGCGTCCACCGTCCCGTCCGCGGTCCAGGTGCGGTCCGGACGGTCCGGTGGGAGCGGGGAGAGGCGGGGCGGGGCGGCCGTCGGCGCCGGCTCCGTGCGGCCGTGGGCGGTGGTCGCCGAGCCGTCGTCCGGCCCTGCTCCGAGGGCCGCACCGTGAGGTTCCGCTCCGAGGGCTCCGCGGTGGAGGAGCCCCGCTCCGAGGTGGGGTTCCGTGCCGAGGCGGGGGCCTGCGCCGAGGCCGGGACGCACGCCGAGGCCGGGTTCCGCTGCGCCACGGGGTCCCGCTCCGCGGCCCGGTGAAGGTGGGGCGGGACGGGACGCGAAGGGGGGTGGGGGTGCTGTGCCGCCACCCGGCGGCGGGACGGGGCGCAGGCCCCCGAGGCCGCCGCCCGCCGAGGGCGCGGCGTCTCCGGCGTCTCCCGGCGCGAAGGGAGCCCCGCAGTGCCCGTGGTGCGCACAGGGCTGCTGGTGTGCCCGGACCTCGTAGTGCTCGTGGTCGCTTCGGCGGTGGTCCCGGGGCGCTTCGGCGGGCGGGACGAAGGGGGGCTCCTGGTGCCCTGCCGGCCGGGCCGGGAAGGGGCCGGGGTCATCCACGGGCTCCGGGGAGCGGGCCGCGCCGTGTCGCTCGACGGGGGTGCCGGGCCCGCCGAACGGAGCGGCGCGACGGGTGAGGGGCTCGTACGGGGCGGGGCGGGTGGCGGCGGACTCGTACGGGGCGGGGCGGGTGGTGGACCGGTACGGGGTGGGGGAGGCGGGGGTGGGGGAGCCGTACGGGGTGGGGTCGGGCAGGTGCACGTAGGGCCGTAACCGCAGGGGTTCCCGGCCCTCGGCCGCTTCGGCGCACGGACAGTTCGGCCGGCCGTCCCCGCGGGCCGGTGCGGAGCAGTGGGGGCAGCTCTCGGCTCTCACGGCGGTTCCCTCCTGGATCGGACGCCGGAACCGGGGGCGCACACCCCGGCGGACGCGCCGCGATTATGTCGCCGCGCTTCCTCGGCTGAACAGGGTTGCGGACCATTCGTGACACGGGCGAAACGCAGGAAACGCCATTTCATGATCAGTAAGGGGGGAGTAGGGGACAGATCGCAGGATGGCGGCTGCCGGAAAACGTCGTAGAGCGGTGACAAAGGGACAGACGATCGCGCAGTGCGGGCCGGGCGGGCCGACTGCCCCACCGGCCGGACCGCTTCCACCGCCGGCCCGCCTTCACCGCCTCCACCGCCGGCCGGCCTGCCCATCGGCCCACCGGCCCCGGTGCGCGGGAGCGCCACCACCGACCGGCCGTCCTCGGTGCGCGGGCGGTCACCACCTCCCCCGGCGCGGGCGTGCGGGGCGTGCGCTCCCCGGCCGTCCGTGACCTGCCGTTTTCCCGACGCCCGGCGGGGGCACCCAGGGGCGCATGATCCGTCACGTGCTGGCCGGTGCCGCCGCGGGTGCGGCGGGCACCACCGCGCTCAACGCCGTCACCTACCTCGACATGGCCGTGCGGGGGCGCGGCGCCAGCGACGTTCCCGAGGAGGCCGCCGACCGGCTCGCCGCCTCGGTCCGGCTCCCGGTGCGCGGTAGCGGGGAGCACCGGGACAACCGCCTCTCCGGCATCGGCGCCCTGCTCGGCATCGCGACCGGTGTCGGGGTGGGAGCCCTCCTCGGCCTGGCCGGGACGGTACCGGGGGTGCGGCCGGACCGCCCGGCAGGTGCCCTGGCCACCGCCCTCGCGGCCATGGTCGGCGCGAACCTGCCGCTGGCGGTGACCGGCATCTCCGACCCGCGGACCTGGCGGATCGCCGACTGGGCCGCGGACGCCGTGCCCCACCTGGTCTACGGCGCGGTGACGGCCGGCGTGTACGGCCTGTGCCGGCCGCGCCCCCGGCGGCACCGCTGCTGCCGGTAGCCGCAGCCGCAGCCGCAGCCGTAGCCGTGCGGGCCCCGGCCCGGGCCGACGACCTGATGAAGGAGAGGGCATGGCAGCCGACACCTCCACTCCGCCCCACGCCGGCATACAGCCGACGGAGCCGGACCAGCCGGGCCGTTCGGTACCGGTGGCCGTCGGGGCGCTGCTGCTGGGGATGCTGCTGGCCGCTCTGGACCAGACGATCGTCTCCACCGCGCTGCCCACCATCGTCAGCGACCTGGGCGGCCTGGACCACCTCTCCTGGGTGGTCACCGCCTACCTGCTCGCCGCCACCGCGGCGACCCCGCTGTGGGGCAAGCTCGGTGACCAGTACGGGCGCAAGCGGCTCTACCAGACCGCCATCGTCCTCTTCCTGGTCGGTTCGGCGCTGTGCGGTCTGGCCTCCGACATGCCGCAGCTGATCGCCTTCCGGGCCGTGCAGGGGCTGGGCGGCGGGGGGCTGATGGTGCTGTCGATGGCGATCGTCGGTGACCTGGTGCCGCCCCGCGAACGGGGCCGCTACCAGGGGCTCTTCGGCGCCGTCTTCGGGGCGACCAGTGTGCTGGGGCCGCTGCTCGGCGGTCTCTTCACCGACCACCTGAGCTGGCGGTGGGTCTTCTACGTCAACCTGCCCGTCGGCGTGGTCGCGCTGGTGGTGATCGCGGCGGTCCTGCACATCCCCGTCCACCGCGGCCGCCACACCATCGACTACCTCGGCACGCTGCTGATCGCCGCCACCGCCGCCGCGTTCGTCCTGATGACCTCGCTCGGCGGCGTCAGCTTCCCCTGGGGTTCCTGGCAGACCGTGCTGCTCGGCGTGGCGGGCGTCGTACTGCTGGCCGCGTTCGTCGCGGTGGAGCGCCGCGCCGCCGAACCGGTGCTGCCGCTACGGCTCTTCCGCGGCCGCACCTTCACCCTGGCCTCCGTCATCGGGTTCGTCATCGGCTTCGCGATGTTCGGCTCCATGACCTACCTGCCGACCTTCCTCCAGGTCGTGCGGGGCGTCTCGCCGACCGCCTCGGGTGTCCACATGCTGCCGATGGTCGCCGGTCTGCTCATCGCGTCCACCGGCTCGGGGCAGGTGGTCAGCCGCACCGGCCACTACCGGGTCTTCCCCCTCGCCGGCACCGCCGTCACCGCCCTGGGGCTGCTCCTGCTGCACCAGCTCAGCCCCACCACCTCCACCGTCGTGACCAGCTGCTACTTCTTCGTCTTCGGCTTCGGGCTGGGACTGGTGATGCAGGTGCTGGTGCTGGTCGTGCAGAACGCGGTGGGCTACGAGGACCTCGGCGTCGCCACCTCCGGCGCCACCTTCTTCCGGTCCATCGGCTCCTCCTTCGGCGTCGCCGTCTTCGGGACGATCTTCGCCAACCGGCTCGCCCCGCGCATCGCCGACGCCCTGCGGGGCCGGCCGCTGCCGCCCGGCTCCGACGCCGGGGCGCTCGCCCACGACCCACGGGCCGTGGCAGGGCTGCCGCCGGCGGTCCGCAACAGCGTGCTGGGCGCGTACTCGGCGTCCATCACCGACGTCTTCCTCTACGCCGTCCCCGTGGTGCTCCTCGCCTTCCTCCTGGCCTGGTTCCTGAAGGAGGAGCCGCTGCGGGCGAGCGTGGCCCACCCCGAAGGCGGCGAGGTGCTCGCGCCCAACCCGGTCGAACGCTCCTCCTACGACGAGGTGTGCCGGGCGCTGTCGCGGATGGGGACGCTGGAGGGGCGCCGCCGGGTCTACGAGACGATCGTCGAACGCACCGGCTGCGACCTCCAGCCCGCCGGGGCCTGGCTGCTGCTCCGCACGGCCAGGGACGGCCAGGTCGACCCCGCCGACCTCGCCGAGCGGGGCGGGGTGCCGCTGCGGACCGTCACCGAGGCGGCCCGCCAGGTCGAGGGCCGCGGGCTCGCCGTCCGCGACGGCATGGCCCTGGTGCCGACCGAACGCGGCCGGGAGACGGCCGGTCGGCTGGCCGCCGCGCGCCGGGACCTGCTCGCCGAGACCCTCGGCGACTGGTGGACCGAGGACCGTCCGACCGACCTGCGCGCACTCGTCGAGGAGATCAGCAACGAACTGGGCGGTTCACGCCACGAGTTGCCGCACCGCCCCGGCGACCCGGCCGCCGAGGGGGACCACGCACCTCACCCCGGCCACTGACGTCCCGGGCCACGGGGTGTTCCGGTCGACTGGCGTCCCGCGCCACGGACGTCCGGTCGACTGACGTCCCGGGCCACGGGGTGTTCCGGTCGACTGGCGTCCCGCGCCACGGACGTCCGGTCGACTGACGTCCCGTGCCACGGACGTTCCGGTCGACTGGCGTCCCGCGCCACGAACGTCCGGTCGACTGACGTTCCGGCCGCCGAACCGGCTGCGACGGCCGGGGGAGCCGGCCGGCGGCCCGCGACCGGCAACCGGTCACTCGCCCCGGGCCGCTCCGGGCCCGTGCCCTTGCCGGCCTCCCCGCTCCCCGGCTCAGTAGTCCTGCGGCGACTCCGTGTACTCCCCGGCAGTGGCCGCCCGCCCCACTCCGGCGGGTCCGGACGGCGGGGCTTTCGCCTGCACCTTCCGCAGGTGGAGGTGGCGGCCCAGCCGGATCACGGGACGTGCCAGGAGTTCGATGCTGCCTGCCAGGAAGCACCAGGTCCCCGCGACGGTCCACGCCTCGGAGAAGAACATGACGCTGCCGGCGATGAACCAGAGGGCGATCAGGATGTCGTTGGCGATGCTCGCCACCTCGTAGCGACGGCGGATGACCAGTTCCTCGTGGCCGATGTGCAGCACCAGGGATCGATTTCGGGAAGTCTCGCTCATGCCGCCCCAGACCAGGTGTCGCCTTCGCCGTCCGTTGCCCGCCGGGGCAGCCGCATCGCGCGGGCCCGCCGGGACCACCGCACAGGTACCCCGGTCCCCTGCTGCGCATGCGGCAGCCTTCCCCGGCCTCGTCCGGCCCGTCCGCAGGCCCGTCCGGCCCGTCCGTGACGGGCCGCCCGTCCGGCCCGCCAGGGGTGGGGGCGTTCGCCGCGCAGGATGGGTGCCGGTCAGCCGAGCGGCTTCTCCCACCAGGTCTCCGCGTACGGCCCCGCGTTGTAGGCGGGGATCTCCACGAACCCGCAGTGCCGGTAGAGCGCGAGGGCCTCCACCAGGTCCAGCCGCGTGTCCAGCCGCAACCGGTGGGCGCCGAGCCGCCGGGCGCTCACCTCGGCCGCCGCCACCAGCGCCCGGCCCGCTCCCGAGCGCCGCAGCACGGGACGGACGTACACCCGCGTCAACTCCGCCGTGCCCGGCCCCGGAAGCCGCACCCCGGCGCACCCCGCGACCTCGGTGCCTCCCGCGGCGTCCCGTCCCGCCCGCCTGGCGACCAGCAACTCTCCATGTGGGTGCGCCAGTTCCTCGCCCGACTCGGCTGCCAGGCACGACGTGATCTCCTCCGGAGTGCCGCGACGCCCCAGGTGCAGCAGGTACCAGCGGTCGGCGACCTCGGTGCAGTACTCCCGCCACAGGACGGCCGCGGTGGGTGAGCCGGGGGGCTCGGCCGCTACCGACCACGCCCCGGACTCCTCCCGGCCGCGACCGTCCGTCCCGGACCGCGAGGTGTCCGTCCCAGCCCCCGGACCGCCCGGCTCCGTCCGCCGGCCCTCTGCCTCCGGTCGTGGGTCGTTGGCCTCCGGGTGCGGGGCGTCGTCCGCCGGTGCGGGGACGGGGGCGGCGGTGGGGGGTGCGGGCTCCGGTGGTCGGGTCACGGGACGGCATTCTGTCGCCGCCCCGCGCCCGCCTGCCACCGCTTTCACCACCGTGTCAAGCCCGTCCGGGGCGAGCGGCGTTTGCCGCCGCAGAACCCGGCAATCCGAACCGCATGTCTACTGGCGCGCTCATCACGTTGATTGCGGCGATCGTCGTCATCGCCGCGATCGTCCTGTATGTCGCCGCCCGCAGGTCCGGCGGCGACCACGGCAACCTGCGACGGCGCTTCGGCCCCGAGTACGAACTCGCCGTCCACCGGCACGGCGGCGACACCCGGGCGGCGGAGGACGAACTGCGCGGACGGCTGCGCCGCCACGGCGACCTCCGCCCGCTGCCCCTCGCCCCCGAGGACCGCAGGGCGTTCTCCGGCGAGTGGGACGCCCTCCAGGAACGGTTCGTCGACGATCCCACCGGGGCCGTGGCCGGCGCCGAACAGCTCATCGACCGGCTCGCCCGGGAACGGGGCTACCCCGCCGAGGGGTACGAGGCCCGGGCGGAGGCGCTGTCCGTGCACCACGCCGAACACGTCGCCGGCTACCGAAAGGTCCACGACCTGTCAGCCCGGCTGCGCGGCGAGGCCCCGCAGGGCCCCGGCCACGCCGGGGTGAGGGAGCCCGGGGCCCGCACCGGGACGGCGGACACCGAGGAACTGCGGGAGACGTTCGTGGCGGCCCGGGTGCTCTTCGACGCCCTCCTGACGGCCACCGGTGACCACACCACCCACCCCCACCACCGTCGGGGCCTGCGGAAGCAGGCGCGCGAGAGCGACGGCGCGCTGCGGCACGGGACCGCCCCGGGCAGCGCCGTACGCGAGGCCCGCACCCCCGCCCCCCGACCGGACGCCCACCGCCACACCCGAGGACTGCAAGGAGGCGCACGATGAAGGAGAAGCACCCGACGATGCGCGAACGCCTGACCCGGACTGCCCCGGAGACGGCCGAGGGGGCACCCGCCCCGAGGCACTCCGTCGGACCGCCGCCGGCCCCCGCCGCCGGTCAACCCGCCCCGCAGCAGGACCGGATGCCGCCCGCAGCCGCACCGACGGGCTACGACGGCACCCCGGGCTACGACGGCACCCCCGGTTACGACGGCACCCCCGGCTACGACGGCACCCGGCCCCAGGGCCCGGACGCGACCCCGGGCTTCGACGGCAACGGAACCCCGGGGCACCACGGGGCCCCCGGCTACGGCAGCGCCACCCCCGGCCCCGACGGCAGCGGAGCCCCCGGTTTCGAGGGAGCTCCCGGCTACGGTGAGGCGCCCCGCCACCCGGGCGCCGCGATGCACGGCCAGACACCCGGCTACGACGGGGCGCCCGCTTACGGCGGTACCCCCGCCCCCGGAGACGCGTCCTTCGACGCCACGGCCGGGAGCGCCGAGCGCGGCCACCTCCCCGGCGCCCACCCCGGCGCCCACCCCGGCGAAGGGATGCCCCCGCAGCCGCAGCAGACACCTGCGCAGCAGCGGATGCCGGACCCCCAGCAGATGCAGCACCCACAGCAGGCACAACAGGTCCAGCAGCCCCAGGAGTTCGCCCCCCAGCCCGGCGCGACCGCCGGTGGCCCCGACGGGCATGCCCACGCCCACGCCGACGGTGGCCACCTCCTCGACGAGGAGGCCCGGGAGAGCGCCGAGCGGCGACTGGAACGGACGGTGCACGGCTTCGTCGACCGGCCGCGTGAGGCGGTCGCCGAGGCGGACGCCCTTCTCGCCCAGCTCACCGAGGAACTGCCGCGCGTCCTGCAGGAGCGGCGGCGGGAACTGCGGCACGACTGGGAGGGCCGCTCCCACGACGGCGCCGACACCGAGCACCTGCGGGTCGCCCTGCGCCACTACCGGGTGCTGGCCGAGCGCCTGCTCACGATGTGACCCCGCGTCGCCGGCGCCGGGCACGGCCCGCGCCGGCGGGGGCGGGAACGGACGCGGCCACCGCACGGTCCCCGCAGCGGCAGGAGCCGCCGGGGGCCGTGCGGTGGCCGCTGCCGTGGTGCGGAGGCGGTCAGCCGTTCTTGGGCGCAGCCTGCTGCACGACCTCGAAGGACCACAGCGTGGACCCGGACGCCGCGGGCCTGGGCCGCTCCCCGCCCTCGCCGCCGCCCTGGTGGGCCGCCTTCATCGGGCCCTCCATCCATGCCTGGAACGCGGCCTCGTCCCGCCACCGGGTGTACACCAGATACTGGTCGGTGCCCTCCAGCGGACGCAGCAGCTCGAACCACTCGAACCCGTCGGAGTTCTCCACCGAGCCGGCGCGGGCGCCGAAGCGCTGCTCCAGGACCTCTCGCTGCTCGGCCGGCACGGTCAGGGCGTTGATCTTCACGATGCTCATGCCCCCATCGTGCCTCACCGGGTCCCGCCGGCGGCCGCGGGGCGGCTTCCGGGCAGCGGTCTCAGTCGTGTAGCCGGAGCCCCTTGACCACCTTGTCGACCTGGCCCCGCGGCCCGTAGACGGCGAGCCCCACCAGGTCCAGCTCCTCGCCGGGGACCGCGCGGACGACGGCCCGGTTGTCGGCGTCGTTGCCGGTGGTGAACATCTGCGCCGTGTACAGCGCCGTCGGCAGACCGCGGCCCGCGGCCCGGTTGCGGGTCCGGGCGAGCCCCGCCGCGTCCGCCGCGAAACACAGCACGGGCTCGCGGAAGAGCGGCAGGTAGAGGCCACCGGAGGCGTCCTCGTAGGGCCGGCCCATCACGCCCTGCTCCCCCTCCGGCCCCGCGTGGGCGACCCCACTGGCCAGGAACGCGGTGATGTTGAGCTTCTGCCACACCGCCAGGTCCTCGCGGACCACCACCGCGATTTTCGTGTCGAAGCGGAAGGAGGGGGCGGCGGCCCGGTCGGTGGCGGGGGCGGTGGGGTGCGGGGCGGTGATCGTCTCGTTCATGGCGGTGAGTCTCGTCCACCCCTCGGACGCCCGTCTTGAACGCTGGTGCGCGGTCGGGCGATCCTGGGCCCATGGCGACGGGTGAGGGGGGCGGCACGGTGGTGGGGACGGGCGCCGGGCAGCGGGCCGCGGGGGAGTGGACCAGGTACTGGCGCGACCCTGAGCGTCCCGTCGAGGCGCTCCACGCCCACTTCGAGCGGCACGTCTTCGCCCCGCACAGCCACGACGCGTACTCCTTCGCCGTCACCGAGGCGGGAGCGCAGACCTTCAGCTGCCGGGGCGCCGGCCACACCAGCGCGGCGGGCATGGTGATGGTCTTCAACCCGGAGGACCCGCACGACGGCCGCTCGGCGGCCGATCTCGGCTTCACCTACCGGATCATGTACCTCGGGCCGGGCGTGGTGCGCGAGATCCTCGACGACGTGACCGGCGGGCGCGCCGCCCTGCCGCTCTTCGACCGCCCGGTGGTCGACGACCCGGTGCTGGCCCGGGCGGTGCGGCGGCTGCACCCGGCCCTGGTCGGCGGAGCGGACGCCCTGGTGCGGGACGAGCGGCTGACGCAGGCCGTGGCCGCCATGGTGCGGCGTACCGCCACCAGGCCGGCCCGGGTCGGCGAGAGCGGCGACGGGACGCGGCGGGTGGTCGCGCGGCGTGTCCGGGATCTGCTGCGGGAGGCCTGGGACCAGGAACTCACCGCCCAGGACCTGGCCGACGCCGCGGGGTGCAGCCGGTTCGCGCTCTACCGGGCGTTCCGGACGGAGTACGGCATGGCGCCCAGCGACTACCAGCGGTTGCTGCGGCTGCGCCGGGGCCGCGCGGAGCTGGCGGCGGGAGCGACCGCGGCCCGGGCGGCGGCGGTCGGCGGGTTCGCGGACCAGGCCCACTTCCACCGGTGGTTCGTGCGGAGCTTCGGGGTGACCCCTGGCGCCTACCGAGCCGCGGCGGCGGCCTGAGGCCGGCAGCGGGAACGAGAACCCGGGCAGGCGGCAGGCGGCGGCCCGGTGGGAAGGGCGGGCGGGGCCGGTGCCGCGGCAGCCGCCCGGGGCCGGCCCCACGTCCGAGGGCCCGGCGCGCGCCCCCGGGGATGGGGGAGCGTGCCGGGCCCTCGGTCAGGTGCGGCCGGGTGCGGTCGCTCAGGCGGCCACGCGCTCGGTGGGACGGGCCAGGGCGGAAACAGCCTCCGCCTCCTCCTCGGTCTCCACGGCGGGCGGCGAACCGGGGAGCGGCCGGCGGGCGCTCTCGGTCATCTTCCACACCGCGATACCGCCGATGATCCCCGCCGCCATCATGTAGTAGGCGGGCATCATCGCGTTGCCGGTCGCGCCGATGAGGGCGGTGACGACGAGCGGGGTGGTGCCGCCGAACAGCGACACGGAGACGTTGAAGGCGATCGACAGGGAGCCGTAGCGCACCCGGGTCGGGAAGAGCGCCGGCAGCGTCGAGGGCATCGTGGAGGTGAAGCAGACCAGCAGCATGCCCAGGGCCAGCATGCCCAGGACGATCGCGGCGAACGAGCCCTGGCGGATCAGCAGCAGCGCCGGGACCGAGAGGACCAGGAAGCCCGCGCAGCCGGTGGCGATGACCGGGCGGCGGCCGAAGCGGTCGGTGGCGCGGCCGGCCCAGGGGTGCACGACCATCATCAGGACCATGACGCCCAGGACCACCAGCAGGCCGTGGGTCTCGTCGTAGTGCAGCTCGGACGTGAGGTACGTCGGCATGTACGACAGCAGCATGTAGTCGGTGACGTTGAAGACCAGGACCAGGCCGACGCAGAGCAGCATCGCCTTCCACTGGCCGAAGACCATCTCGCGCAGGCCGGTGCTCTTCTCCGCCTCGCGGCGCTGCTTCTCGTTCTCGTGCGCCTGCTTCTCCAGCTGTGCGAAGGCGGGGGTCTCCTCCAGGCGCAGCCGCAGGTAGAGGCCGACGATGCCGATGGGTCCGGCGACGAGGAAGGGCAGGCGCCAGCCCCAGGAGAGCAGGTCGTCGGTGGACAGCAGTGTCGTCAGCAGGGTCACCAGACCGGCGCCCGCCACGTAGCCGGCCAGGGTGCCGAACTCCAGGAAGCTGCCGAGGAAGCCGCGCCGGCGGTCCGGGGCGTACTCGGCGATGAAGGTGGAGGCGCCGCCGTATTCGCCGCCGGTGGAGAAGCCCTGCACGAGGCGGGCGACCAGCAGCAGGATGGGCGCCCCGATGCCGATGGAGCCGTAGGAGGGGATCAGGCCGATCACGAAGGTGCCGGCCGCCATCATGATCATCGTGATGGCGAGGATGCGCTGACGACCCAGCTTGTCACCGAGCGGTCCGAAGACCATGCCGCCGACGGGGCGGACCAGGAACGCGGCGGCGAAGGCGCCGAACGTCGACAGCAGCTGCACGGTGGGGCTGCCCGAGGGGAAGAACACCTTGCCGAGGGTGACCGCGATGTAGCTGTAGACACCGAAGTCGAACCACTCCATGGCATTGCCGAGCGCAGCTGCGGACACGGCGCGCTTGACCAGTGCCGGGTCGACGACGGTCACGTCGTCGGCCAGGGTGACGTGGGGGGTGTCACCGCTGGTACGGGGCGGGGAGGTGACCGTGGTTTGCGTCGGCACGTGTTTGCTCGCCTGCGCTCTCTTGGACGGGGACAGGACCTTCGGCCCGTCGTGGCGCGGCGGGCCGAAATTCGACCATAGGGGCTGACACGGTCCACACGGAGGGTGGCGATGAGGCCGCGCTGCGTCTTCAATACCGCCTCTGAACAGGTAAAACCGCAGCGCAGAAAAGTGCGGCCGGAAAAGTATGCTGTGATCCTTATCGCGATCACGGGCCGGAACCGGGCATGACCGAGTGGTCCGCGTCACAGGCGCCGAGCGCTGTCACGGAGAGGCCCCGCCCTGCCCCTCTTTGCCGAAGATCGCTGTCGCAATCATTTCCGTGAGGGTGTCGCCGCATTTCTGTGGGCAGTGCGTGGACGCCCGTGGGGTCATGGTGGAGACCGGGTGTGGTCTTCCTGGAGCCAGGCGACGGCCGTCCTGCCCGCGCACGGGCGAGGTCCGCCCGGGCCCCCGGGTCCTTGTCCCTCGGCGGGCGGCCCGGCTGCCCTTCCCGCGCGGGTCCGGAACGCCGCGCCGCACCGAGGGCGGCCGCAGGGGGAGAGCGGCGCGGGAGCCGGGCCGGGTTCGTCATGTCGTCGGCAGGGCTGCCGGGGCGCCCCCACCGCGGCCGTACGCCGGGGCGTCCGCAGTGGCCGCGGTGGGGGCGCTCTGGGCAGTGTCCTCACAGTCCCGCCTGTCCGCCCTTCGGGTGAACGACGCCACTGTGAGGACGCTGCCCAGGGGGCGGGCGACACCCTGGGAAGGTGCCTGCCTCAGGCGCGCCACCGGGGTGGCGCGCCGGCTCGGGGACGGCCGTGGGGGCCGCGGCCGTCCCTCCGCCTCGCCGTCAGCCGGTGACGGTGATCTGCGACGCCGGGTCGGTGGTGTCACTGACCTTGTACGTCGCGGTGAAGGCGGAACTGGTGGCGCTGGTCGGGCAGCCGAAGCCACCGACCACCTTCACCGGCACCGACGCCTTGGAGAAGGCGAGGGTGGAGGGGGCGCCGTTGGTCCAGGTGCCGGAGACGCTCGCCGGGCCGGTGGGCGCAGCGGTGACCGTGCAGCTCGCCAGCCCGGTCGTGGTCACCACCAGGCCGCCGGTCTGCATCGTCATCGACCCCGTGATCGGGGAGCCGTTCTGCATCGAGACGGTCCAGGTGCCGCTGGTGGTCACCGTCGGGGTCACCCCCGGCAGGCTGGAGGTGCAGGAGCTGAACGTCGGCGCGGTGATGGTGCTCGTCACCGGGCCCGAGGCGTTGCTGTTGCCGGGCGCCGCGGGGACCGTGCCGCCCGAGGTGGAGACGGTGCAGGTGACCGTCACCGCCCCGGCGGTCAGCGTGGCCTTGCCGGTCAGCGCGGCCGTGAAGTGGTGGCCCGCGGACGTGACCGTGGTGGAGGCGGCCTGCGCGGAGGCGGCGGCGGGGCCGGTCGCGGCCAGCGTCATGGCGCCGGCGGCGAGCAGCCCGGTGCCGAGGGCAAGGGCGGTACGGGGGAGGCGGTGGGACATCTCGGTTCTCCTTCGTGGGTACGGCCGGTGCGGGTGCCGTGTTCGGTGGGGACGGCGGTTGCGGTGCCGTGGTGCGGTGGAGACGGCGAGGTGCGGGTGCCGTGGTGCGGTGCGTCCGGGAACCGTGGCCGGAGGACCGGACGGTCCGGGCGCGGTGGTGCGTGAACCCTCCGCAGTGCGGAGAACGGGGCGCCGGGGCCGGTGCGCGGCGCTCCGGTCGGAGCGCGGACGGGCCGCCGGGCGGCGGGCGGGGAGGGGGCTCCCCGGGAAGGCACGTGCGGAGGAGGGGCTTTGCGGGGCCGCGGCGCGCACGGCGGGCAGAGCGGGAGAGCGCTCCCCGCGGATCGGTCGCATGCCCGCCCTCCCCCGGGGGTTGCGGGGCGAGGGCGTGCGCGCGGGCGACGGGCGGGGCTGCGGTGCCCGGCCGTCAGGCCGGGGTGGAGCCGGGGTGGGGCGTGGTGCCCGGAGGTGGTGCGGGGTCGGCCGCGGCCTCCGGGGCCGGCCGGGGCTGCCAGGCGAAGATCATGCCGCCGCCGGCGATGCCGAGGACCGTCCCGACCAGGAAGCCGCCCAGGTTGGACAGCGGGAGCGCCGCCACGGCGACCAGCGTGGTGAGGATGCCGGCCAGGGTGCGGTACAGCGGTGCGAACCAGGCTGCCAGCGCCATGACCACCATGACGATGCCCATCAGCACCGACGGGATGCCGGCCACGCCCTGGTGGATCATGACGTCGAGCGGGGCGAGCGGGATGAGCAGGATCTCCGCGCCGGCGACGAGGGCGAGCAGGCCGCCCCAGAAGGGGCGTCCCCGGCGCCACCGTCGCCAGCCCGCCCGGAGCCCCGCCCTGGGGGTGGGTGCGGCACCGTGGTCCGGCGGGGCGTCGGAGGGGGTGTGGCCGGCGACCGTCATCTCAGAAGCATTCCTTCTTGCCCTTGCTGACCTTCAGGCTGAGGCCGGACAGCTTGAACGTGGCGGCGTTCGTCGACCACGCCGTCTGGCGCAGCTTG
This sequence comes from Streptomyces sp. NPDC059740, assembly GCF_042733155.1. Taxonomy (NCBI): domain Bacteria; kingdom Bacillati; phylum Actinomycetota; class Actinomycetes; order Kitasatosporales; family Streptomycetaceae; genus Streptomyces; species Streptomyces sp. NPDC059740. The sequence goes on from NZ_JBHWGP010000010.1 coordinate 163,053, forward strand.
TTGATCTTGACGTCGTCGGCCTGCTGCGAGAACAGGTCCTGCAGACCCTGCGCGCCCTCGGGCCCCTTGTCGACGGTGGAGGCGTCCCGGCCGATCTCGATGTTGTGGAAGCTCGCGTCGCCGGAGAGCTGGGTGGCGTCCACGAACAGGTCGGTGGCCTGCACCGGGGTGGACTTGCCCGCGCTGATGTTGAGCGAGATGTCGCCGATGACCGGCAGGCTGGTGACGACCGACTGGCACAGGTTGTGCAGCTCGGCCGACTTGATGGCGGTGACGGCGACGGGCAGCAGGTCGTTGCGGGCGTTGGTGTCCACGCTGCCGTACTGCACGAAGCCGTCGCCGGTGAGGCTGTCGGCGGAGACCTTGAACTGCTGGCCGGAGACCGCGAAGGACGCGGCCAGCGCGCCGTTGGCCAGGGCGATCCCCAATCCGGCGGTCACTCCGAGCGCGGGGACCGACAGGACGGCGAACCGCCGCCATCTGACCTTCCCCGTCACCTGTCTGCCCTGTGAGTCCTTCATTGCGCATGTCCCCTTTTGGAAAGCGTCGTGCGGTGGTCACTGCTGACGTGCGTGGGGGGAGCGGCGTTGCGTGGGGGTGCCGAGCGCGCGACGGCTCGATCGTGTGGCGCCCAGTGTGAAACGTGCGGAGTTCCGGTGAACTCCCTTAGGTTACTGGCGAGTTGAATGTAAAGGTGCCACCGGTGGATGGCAAGGTCCCGGAAGGGGCGGATTTCGGCTTTCCCGGGGCGGGGGTTACCCCGGGTTAGGGCTCCTCAGCGGCGTGACGGTGAAGCGCCCAGGTCAGCGCGGCGGCTCGAAGCCCGCCGGTACGTCGAACGCCGCCCGACGCGTCGCGCGCCGCAGCGCCCGCAGCACGGCCGGGCCCACCGCGCAGGTCAGCACCACCGTCACCAGCGCGCGGGGCAGGTCCCACCCCAGCGACGTCGACAGGCAGTAGGCCACGAACCGCGTCAGGTTCTGCGCCAGCCCGTCACCCGGCACGAAGGAGATGCCGCCGGACAGGCCCGCGATGTACGGCCAGCCCTGGAGGTTCATCACCGTCCCGTACCCCAGGGAGGCCACCGCCCCGTAAGCCGACAGCAGCGCCAGCTCCGCCCCGCCGCGCAGCCGTGCGGCCCCCGGCAGCAGCCCCGCCCCGGCCGAGACCCATCCCATGGCGAGCATCTGGAAGGGCATCCACGGCCCCACCCCGCCGGTCAGCAGCGCCGAGGCGAACATGGCCACCGAGCCCAGGACGAAGCCGAACCCCGGCCCCAGCACCCGGCCGGCCAGCACCATGAGGAAGAACATCGGCTCGATCCCGGCGGTCCCCCCGCCCAGCGGGCGCAGCGCGGCGCCCGCGGCGGCGAGCACGCCCAGCATCGCCACCGTCTTCGCGTCCAGCCCCGGCGCCCCGCCCGAGCCCCGCGCACCGTCCGACAGCGTCGCCACGGCCACCGCGAGCAGCAGCGGCAGCAGCGCGGCGAACAGCCACGGCGCGTCCCCGGAGTGCGCCAGACCCGAGGCCGAGGACGCGAGCAGCGGCCAGCCGAAGGCCGCCACCCCGATCGCCGAGACCAGCGCCAGCGACACCGCGGACCGCGGCCCCACCCGCACCGGACGGGCCCGGCGCCCCGTCTCGGCCTCACCCGTGCGGCACCTCACCGCTGCCCGCCCTCCGTCGCGGCCAGCGCGCAGGCGACCTGCGGCACGGTCAGCCACCGCTGCGGTGCCAGGATCTTGGCGACCTGTGGCGCGAAGGTGGGGGAGGCGGTGACGATCTCCGCCGTCGGCCCGTCGGCGACCACCTCGCCCTCGGCCAGCACCACGACCCGCCCGGCCACCTCCGCCGCCAGCTCCACGTCGTGGGTGGCCAGGACCACCGCGTGGCCCCGCCCGGTCAGCGCGCGCACGGCCGTCACCAGGCGGGCCTTGGCGGCGCAGTCCAGGCCGCGGGTCGGCTCGTCCAGGAGCAGCAGCGGGGGCCGCGCGGTCAGCACGATCGCGAGGGCGAGCGCGAGGCGCTGCCCTTCGGACAGGTCGCGGGGGTGAGCCGTGTCCGCGAGGCCGGGCAGCAGCTCGTCCAGCACCTCCCGGCAGGAACCGGCCGCCGCGTCCGCGTCCTGGTCCGCCGCGGCGCACTCCTGGCCGACCGTGTCCGCGTACAGAAGGTCGCGGGGCTCCTGGGGGACGAGACCGACGTGCCGCAGCAGGGTGCGCGGCGCGGTGCGGTGCGGCACCAGGCCCGCCACCCGCACCTCGCCCGCCGCCGGCCGGTGCAGGCCCGCCAGTGCCGACAGCAGCGTGGACTTGCCGGCCCCGTTGCGGCCCATCAGCGCCACCGCCTCCCCGCCGCGCACCGTCAGGTCCACGCCGCGCAGCGCCCGGACCGGGCCGCGGTCCACCTCCAACGCCCGCACCGAGCAGGCGGGTTCGCCGGGGCGGGGGCTGCCGGGGGCGCCGCCGGTCCCGGCGCGCCGCACCAGGCCGAGGCGGGCCGCGAACCGCAGCCGTCCCCCACCGGCACCTCGGCGCGCCCCGCTCCCGGCTGCGGCGCCGTCCGCCGCCCCGCCCGCGGGTGCCGCGCCGTCCGCCGTCCCGCCTTCGGGGGAGGGTGCCTCCTCGGTGGCGTGGCGGCCGGGCGCGGCCGTGCGGGCGAGCACCTCCCGCAGCGGCCCCGCGGCCCGCCGGGCGTCCCGCACGGACAGCGGGAGCGGCTGCCAGCCGGCCAGCCGGCCCAGCGCCACCACGGGCGGGTGGACCGAGGAGAGCGCCATGACCTCGGCGGGCGGCCCGACGACCGCGGGGGCGCCGCGCCCCGGCAGGTGGATCACCCGGTCCGCGTAGTGCACGACGCGCTCCAGACGGTGTTCGGCCAGCAGGACCGTGGTGCCCAGGTCGTGCACGAGGCGCTGGAGGACGGCGAGGACGTCGTCGGCCGCCGCCGGGTCGAGTGCGGACGTCGGCTCGTCCAGCACCAGCACCTTCGGGTGGGCGGTGAGGACCGAGCCGATGGCCACCCGCTGCCGCTGGCCCCCGGAGAGCGTGGTCAGCGCCCGGTCCCGCAGCCCGGCCAGGCCCAGCAGGTCCAGCGTCTCCTCCACCCGGCGGCGCATGGTGGCCGGCGGAAGCCCCAACGACTCCATGCCATAGGCGAGTTCGTCCTCCACCGTGTCGGTGACGAACTGCGCCGCCGGGTCCTGCCCGACGGTGCCCACCACGTCGGCGAGCTCCCTGGGACGGTGGGTGCGGGTGTCCCGTCCGGCCACCGTCACTCGCCCCCGCAGCGTCCCGCCGGTGAAGTGCGGGACCAGGCCGCTCACCGCACCCAGTACCGTCGACTTGCCGGCGCCCGAAGGGCCCACCAGAAGGCACAGTTCGCCTTCCGGCACCGTGAGGTCGACGTCCGAGACCACCGGTGCGTCCGCCGCCGCGTAGGTGACGGACACCTGCTCGAACCTGATCACCGGTGTTCCTCCGGGGTGTTGCTCGTCATCGAACGGGTCGTGCCCTCGCTTCGGCGGCGCGGGCCCAGGGCGCGGACTTCGCGGCGGGCGGTGCCCGGCGGCGGCGGTGCCACCACGGCCGGGGCCAGACCGAGCAGCACGCCGAGCGCCGGCCACAGCGGCAGGGTCGGCGCGGTCAGCGGCACCGCGGGCGGGTTCAGGGCGACCGGCGTGGCGGTGGCCGCCGCCACCATGACCGCCGCCACCGCCACGCCCGAGGCGGTGACCAGCCAGGCCCGCGCCCCCCAGCGGTCGGGCCGGTAACGGGTGCGCACCGAGCGGCGCCCGCCCAGCCGCAGCCCGGCCGCCGCCGCGAGCACGCCCGCCACCAGCAGCGGCACGCCGTACCCCGCGCCCGCCGCGGCCAGCAGCGCGTAGGTGCCGGCGCACACCCCGAGCAGGCCGCCGACGGTGAGCGCCGCGGTGGCCCGCCGCACCGCCCCGGGGACCTGGGCGGTGCGGCCGTACCCCCGCGCGTCCATCGCCGCGGCCAGCGCCACCGACCGCTCCAGCGCACCCTCCAGGACCGGCAGCCCCACCTGCCGCAGGCCGGCGAAGCCGCGGTCGGAGCGGCCCCGCAGCCGGCGGGCGGCACGCAACCGCCGCACGTCGGCGACCAGATGGGGGGCGAAGGTCATGGCGACGACGACCGCGACCCCCGCCTCGTACAACGCCCCCGGCAGCGACTTCAGCAGCCGGGCGGGGGAGGCCAGCGCGTTGGCCGCCCCCAGGCAGGCCAGCAGTGCGGCGAGCCGCAGCCCGTCGTAGAGCGCGAAGACCATGCCCTCCGCGGTCACCCGGCCGCCCACCCGCACCCCGCGCGCCCAGTGCGGCAGCGGCAGTTCGGGAAGGGTGACCAGGGTGTGGGTGCCCGGGACCGGCGAGCCCAGCACGAAGGCGAAGACCAGCCGGATGGCCAGGACCACCAGTCCGAGCCGGACGAACGCCGCGTAGGAGCGGGCCCACGGCGCGTCGGTGCGGCGCACGGCGACCACGTAGCCGGCGACCGCGACGAGCAGGGCGAGCAGCAGCGGGTCGGTGGTGCGCGAAGCGGCCGTCGCCAGGCCCAGCGCCCACAGCCACCAGGCGCCGGCGTGCAGCGCGCTGCCGCGGGGCGCCGTGGCCGGCGCCGCCCGCCGCCCGGCACCCGCCGCCACCTCGGCGGCCGGCCACTGCGCGCGGCGGCGGACGTCACGGGCGGTACCGCGGACCGCCGCCTCCAGGTCAGCCACGGCGGCGGCGGGCCTGCCACAGCGCCGCGGCACCCAGCACCACGACCACCGCGACGCCGCCGAGCAGCCCGGCCGACGGCCCGCCGCCCGACGCGGCGCCGCCGGCAGCCGAGGGCTTGCCGGAAGCGGTGGCCGAGGGCTCGGCCTGCCCTCCGTCACCGTCCTGCACCTGCTCGGCGCAGCCGGTCTCGGGGTAGCCCGTGACCGCGCACAGCAGCCCGGCGGAGTCGTAGCGCAGCGAGCCGGTGACCTTCTCGAGCGCGTCGGCGGCGGTGGCGTCCTTCGCCACCCGGGCGCAAGCCTGGTGGCGGGCGGGGGGCCGGCCACCGGGCGGGGCGTCGCCCGCGGTGCCGTAGTCCACCTCCACGGCGACGCGCTTGTCCCCGTCGGCCGCGGACGTGCCGGCGCAGACGGCGTCGAAGTCGGCGGCGCCGCGGGGCCGGGCCGCGTCCGCCAAGTCCGCGCCGACGGCGAACCGGAAGCCCAGCACCTCACCGTCGGCGGGGCGGGCCGTGGCAGGGCCCTCCGTCGCGTACGTCCACTTCCCGTGGTCACCCGACCAGAAGGACCAGTACCGGTAGGCCGAGGCGTGGGCGGTGCCGGCGCCGAGCAGGCTCGCGGCCACGGCGAGGAGCAGGACGAGGGCGGGCACGGCGGGCCGCGGTCCCCCCGCCGGCCCCCGCCGCCCACCGGCCGGGGCGCAGGACGCGGTACTCACAGTCGCGGGCCCTTGTTGCGGCCGCTGATCAGGAAGCCGATGCCGGCGCCCACGGCGAGGCCGACGCCGATGATCCACCAGACGTTGACGCCGCCACCGCCGGAGGACTTGGCGGCAGGCGAGGCCGAGGCGTGCGGGGCGGTGGAGGCGGGGCCGGTCGCGTCGAGCTGCTTGACCAGGTCCTGCCCGCCGAAGTGGTGCGGGTCGGCACCCACGGCGTGGGCGGCGAGCACCAGTTGCGCCCAGGCGGCCGGGCCGGCAGTGCGCGCCCACGCCACCCCGTCGTGCTCCAGCCGGGGCAGCGGCTTGCGGGCGGCCGTGGTGTGGCCGCCGGCGGCCAGGGCCAGGACGGCGGCGGCGGTGTTGCCCGGGTCGGCCTTGGGCGTCAGGCCCGGCATCCGCTGCCCGTGGGCGGCCAGGGTGCGCACGAGGTAGGCGGCACCGGCGTCCGCGGCGCGGGAGGCAGCGGCCCGGCCGCCGTCGGCCTTGCCCGCCGGCTCGTCCTCGTCCGTGCAGGACGGGGCGTGCACGGGCTCGTCGGTGCCCTTCTTCGCCGCGGGCACGGTCAGCCCGCGGCCCTCGGCGGCCAGGACGGCGGCGGTGGACGCCGACGCGTTGGGCGCGAGCTCGCCGTCCTTGGCCTGGTAGGCGAACGCGCCCCGGTCGGCGGCCGCCGCCTTGCAGCCGACCTGGAGCGCCGCCAGCGCCTGGTAGGGGGTGTGGCCGCCGGCCGTCACCTTCGCCGGGTCCTGACCGGCCGCGACGAGGGCGCCCAGGACCACCGAGACGGTGTTGGCGTCGGTCGGGCCGCCGGCCGCGGCGCCGAACCCGCCGTCCTTGTTCTGGTGCGCGCGCAGCCACCGCACGCCGTGCTGCACGGCGCCGTCGTGGTCGCCGAGCGCGGCGAGCGCCTGCACGGCGGCCGCGGTCATGTTGGTGTCACCGGGCGCCGCCTTGCCGCACGCCTTGGCGGGTTCGGCCCGGTAGGCGGGGAAGGAGCCGTCGGCGCACTGCTGCCCCAGCAGCCAGTCGACCGCGGAAGCAGCCGGCCGCCGCCCCGCGGTGTGCTCGGCCAGCAGGGCGTAGGACTGCCGCCAGACGCCGTCGTACTTCGGGTCGGCGTCACCGAACAGCCCCTCGGGCAGCTCGGGAGCCCGGGACGGGGAGGCCTCGCCCGCCGCGAGTACCCGGGAGCCCGCCCCGGATATGGCGGCGGGCGCGGCCGAGGCGGACGGTGCCGCGGCCAGGCCCGTCACCACCAGGGCGGCCAGCGCCGCGGCACAGCGGCGGACGGCCCGTGCGGCGCGGGGCGCCGGCGTCGGGACGGGGGTCGGCTCAGGAGCCTTACGGGCCATCGGGTCGGTGCCTCTCGGGTCTGCGCGGCGTGCGCGGGTCGGGGGAGCGGAGGGGACGGTGGGCCCGGGACGCGCCCGCACCGTCCGCCGCACGCCGGCCCGACTCCGGCCCGCCGCATCCCGCAGCACGGGGGGCGACGCGACGGCTCCAGCTCGGCTCCGCATGCCTCGACGGCGCCGCCTCCACGGCCGCGGTGCCGGCGGCTGCCGACGACCGGCCGGGAGGCGAAGGTCCTGGACGTGTCCGCGGGCGTTCCGGCTCGCCCGGACCAGGCGCACAGCGGAGCGGGTGGCGGCGCCGCGGGGCGCTCCCCGGTCACCGGGCGCGAACGGTCCGCGCTCACGGCTGCGGGTCAGCGCCGGAATCGCACCGGCTTCCCCCGATCGGGCACGGATGAAGTTGTCGCGCCCACTTTAACCGGCCCTCCGGCCGATCTTCCCGGGAGCCTGCCGGGCCCGCGCCGGTCCGGGCGGGCCGCGGCCCGCACCCTCTCAGCCCTCCCGCACGGCGGTGACGAACCCCGAGCCGCGGCGCCCGGAGGGCGAGGGACGGCCGTAGGCGGCGGCGATCTCCGAGCGGTCGTGGACCTGCGGCCGCCATCCGCGCCGCGCGAGCCAGGGACCCGCGTCCTCTGCCAGGCCGCCGCGCCACAGGTCGGCCAGGCCCTTCGGGCCCGCCCGGCGGGTCCCGCGCAGCAGGGGGCTGGAGCGGAAGTCGCGCGCGCCGGGGAAGGTCAGGAAGGAGCCGGGCGCCGACTGCTCGCCGAGGGCGCCCAGCAGCGCCGCGGCCTCCTCCGCGGAGAGGTACACCAGCAGGCCCTCCACCAGCCACGCCGTGGGCTGCCGTGGGTCGAACCCGGCCTCCCGCAGCGCGCCGGGCCAGTCCTCGCGCAGGTCGGCGGCGACCGTGCGGCGCTCGCAGCGGGCCACCGCGCCCTGCTCGGCCAGCACCGCCTCCTTGAAGGCCAGGACGGCGGGCACGTCGATCTCGAACAGCCGCGTCCCCTCGGGCCAGTCCAGCCGGTGCGCCCGCACGTCGAGCCCCGCCGCCGGCACCACCACCTGCCGCAGCCCCCGCTGCCACGTCGCCTCGGTGAGGCGGTCGTCGAAGAAGCGGGTGCGGATCACGATGTGGTGGGCCATGGCCCTCGCCCACCTGTCCGCCTCCGAACCGGGCTCCAAAGGCTCCGCGGGCTCCTCGGGGGCGTCGGGGTCCGCCGCCGCGGCGAGGAACGCGGCGGCGTAGGGGTCCTGGAAGAGGCGGTCGGGGCGGGTGCTCTCGGCAGCCCGGACACGGGCGACCCCCAACGCCGTCGCCGCGACGCCTCGCAGTGCGCTCACCGCTGCCCCCGCTCTCCCGCCGCCTCCGGCGTCCGCTCCGCACCCACCGCACCGGCCCCGCACCCCGGCCCGTCCGGTGCCGCCACCGTGTCGGCCAGCGTGCACACCGTACCGACGTCCTCCTCGACCTGGGCGAGCGTGGCGCGGCCGGAGAGCCACGCGATCAGCGCCGAGAGCCAGGTGTGGGTGATGACGCGGACGACCGAGGACTGCGCCGGTGTCGGCGCCCCCGACAGCCGCATCGCGTCGACGATGATCGCCGTGGTGAGCCGGATGACGGTGTCGACCTCCTCGCGGACCGAGCGGTCGGCGAAGGTCAGCGCCCGCACCATGGCGTCGGCGAGCTGCGGTTCGTCGCGCAGCGCCCGGAACGCCCGCATCAACGTCCGCGCCACCCGCGTCCCCGGCTCCGCCGAGCCGGGCGGCCGGCTGCGCAGGGTGCCGTGCAGCGTCTCCAGGCGGTCCTGCATCACCGCGACCAGCAGGTGCACCTTGGACGGGAAGTAGCGGTAGAGGGTGCCGAGCGCCACCTGCGAGGACTCGGCGACCGCCCGCATCTGCACGGCGTCGAAACCGCCCTCGGCGGCCAGTTCGGCGGTGGCCCGCAGGATGCGGCCCCGCCGCTCCCGCTGGCGTGAGTTCAGTGCGGCGGGCGCGGGTGCCGCGTGTGCGGGCGTGCGGGTCCGCCCCGGTCGCGTCGTCAACACCAGCCCCCTCATGGCTGCTCGGTCCACACCTGCGGAGCCGCCCGCCACGGCGCACCGTCCGCGACGCCCGCCGCCCCGTCCGCCGGTGCACGCCGAGCGCGGGACGGTGCGCCCCGGCCGCACCCCGCTTCTGAAACTTGTTCTAGATTAGCGCCAGCGGTTACGCTCCGGCCACAGTCGAAGCGAAGAAGGGGTCCGCGAGTGTCCGCTGAGGCCGCCGCACCGGCAGCAACTCCCCGTCCCGCCGCAACCCCGGGGGAGGTGCCCGCCGCCCCTTCGGCCGACGGCCCGCTGCGCATCGCCCTGCTCACCTACAAGGGCAACCCGTTCTGCGGCGGCCAGGGCGTCTACGTGCGCCACCTCTCCCGCGAACTGGCCCGCCTCGGCCACAGCGTGGAGGTCCTCGGCGCGCAGCCCTACCCCGTCCTGGACGAGGGCGTCACCCTCACCGAACTGCCCAGCCTCGACCTCTACCGGCAGCCCGACCCGTTCCGCACCCCGGGCCGCGAGGAGTACCGGGACTGGATCGACGCCCTGGAGGTCTCCACCATGTGGACCGGCGGCTTCCCCGAGCCGCTGACCTTCTCGCTGCGGGCCCGGCGCCACCTGGCCTCCCTGCGCGGCCGGTTCGACGTCATCCACGACAACCAGACCCTCGGCTACGGGCTGCTCGGCGGCACCGCCGCCCTGGGCGCGCCGCTGGTCACCACCATCCACCACCCCATCACCGTTGACCGCCGCCTGGAACTGGCCGCCGCCGACGGCTGGAAGCGGCGCCTGTCGGTCCGCCGCTGGTACGCCTTCACCCGCATGCAGAAGCGCGTCGCCCGCCGCCTGCCGAGCGTGCTGACGGTCTCCGGCTCCTCCCGCGACGAGATCAGCCGCGACCTGGCCGTACCGCGCGAACGCATCCACGTCGTCCATATCGGCGCCGACACCGACCTGTTCTCGCCCGACCCCGCCGTCGCCGAGGTGCCCGGCCGCATCGTCACCACCTCCAGCGCCGACGTGCCGCTCAAGGGCCTGGTGCACCTGGTCGAGGCGCTGGCCAAGGTCCGCGCCGACCACCCGCACGCCCACCTCGTCGTGGTGGGCAGGCCCGCCCACGACGGGCCCGTGGCCCAGGCCATCGAGCGGTTCGGCCTCGGCGACGCCATCCGGTTCGTCAAGGGCGTCACCGACGCCGAACTCGTCGACCTGGTGCGCTCCGCGCAGGTGGCCTGCGTGCCCTCGCTCTACGAGGGCTTCTCGCTGCCGGCCGCCGAGGCGATGGCCACGGCCACCCCGCTGGTCGCCACCACCGGCGGGGCCATACCGGAGGTCGCCGGGCCCGACGGCCGGACCTGCCTGGCCGTGCCGCCGGGTGACGCCGGTGCGCTCGCCGTGTCCCTGGGACGGCTGCTGGGCGAGCCGGACCTGCGCCGGCGCCTGGGCGCGGCCGGCCGCGAACGGGTCCTGGAGCGCTTCACCTGGCGGCGGGCGGCGATCGCCACCGCCGAGCGCTACCGCGAGGCCATCGCCCACCAGGGCGGCGCGGCCCGGGCCGGGCGCCGCCCTCTCGCCGCGGCCACCGGTGCCGACGGCACGACGTGACCCGCCCCGAACCGCCCCCCGCGGCCGACGACGCCGACCACCGAGCGACCTCCGCCAGGACGAACCCCCGGACGAAAGCGAACCCCCCCGTGCTGACCGTCGACTTCACCCGCTTCCCCCTCGCCCCCGGCGACCGCGTCCTGGACCTCGGATGCGGCGCGGGGCGGCACGCCTTCGAGTGCTACCGGCGCGGCGCGCAGGTGGTGGCCCTGGACCGCAACGGCGAGGAGATCCGCGAGGTCGCCAAGTGGTTCGCCGCCATGAAGGAGGCCGGCGAGGCCCCCGAGGGCGCCACCGCCACCGCCATGGAGGGCGACGCCCTCGCCCTGCCCTTCCCCGACGCCAGCTTCGACGTCGTCATCATCTCCGAGGTCATGGAGCACATCCCCGACGACCGGGGCGTCCTCGCCGAGATGGTGCGCGTGCTGCGCCCCGGCGGGCGGATAGCGGTCACCGTGCCCCGCTACGGGCCGGAGAAGGTCTGTTGGGCGCTGAGTGACGCCTACCACGAGGTCGAGGGCGGCCACATCCGCATCTACCGCGCCGAGCAACTCCTGGGCCGGATGCGCGAGGCGGGACTGCGCCCCTACGGCACCCACCACGCCCACGGCCTGCACAGCCCCTACTGGTGGCTCAAGTGCGCCTTCGGCGTGGACAACGACAAGGCGCTGCCGGTGCGCGCCTACCACAAGCTGCTGGTGTGGGACATCATGAAGAAGCCGCTGGCGACCCGCCTGGCCGAGCAGGCCCTCAACCCCGTCATCGGCAAGAGCTTCGTCGCCTACGCCACCAAGCCGCACGAGGCGGCCACGGGCGCGGCGGCAGCCGGAGCACCGACCGCGGCGGCCGGGGCGGGCACGGCATGACCAGCCCCGGACGCACCGAACGCCTCGTACTGCCGGGCGTGCTGACCGCGCAGGAGTCCGCGCTCACCGTCGCCGCCCTCGCCGCACAGCAGCGCACCGACGGGGCCATACCCTGGTTCCGCGGCCACCACCTCGACCCGTGGGACCACACCGAGGCCGCCATGGCGCTGGACGCCGCGGGCCACCACGACCGCGCGGAGGCCGCCTACCGCTGGCTGGCCGAGCACCAGAACGGCGACGGCTCCTGGTACGCCGCCTACGCCGACGGCGACGCATCCCGCCCCACCGACCGGGCCCGGGAGTCCAACTTCACCGCCTACGTCGCCGTCGGTGTCTGGCACCACTACCTCACCACCGGCGACGACACCTTCCTGGACCGCATGTGGCCCACCGTCTACGCCGCGGTCGAGCACGTGCTGCAACTCCAGCGCCCCGGCGGCGAGATCGCCTGGCGCCGGGACGAGGACGGCATCCCCGCCGACGGTGCGCTGCTGACCGGGTCCGCCTCCGTCCACCAGGCGCTGCGCTGCGCCCTGGCCGCCGCCGAGCACCGCGAGGAGCCGCAGCCCGACTGGGAGCTGGCCCTCGGCCAGCTCGCCCACGCGGTGCGCCGCCACCCCGAGCGGTTCCTGGACAAGTCCCGCTACTCCATGGACTGGTACTACCCGATCCTCGGCGGCGTGCTGCGCGGCCAGGAGGCCGGTGCCCGGCTGGCGGCCGGCTGGGAGAAGTTCGTCGTCCCCGGGCTCGGGGTGCGCTGCGTCCTGCCCAACCCGTGGGTCACCGGTGGGGAGAGCGCCGAACTGGCCCTGGCCCTGTGGGCGATGGGCGAGTCGGACCGGGCCGTGGACGTGCTGCGCTGGATCCGGCACCTGCGGGCGGAGAGCGGCCTGTACTGGACCGGCTACGTCTTCGAGGACGACGCGGTCTGGCCCGAGGAGCAGACGACCTGGACCGCCGGCGCCCTGCTGCTGGCCGTCGCCGCGCTCGGCGGGGACGAGGCGACCACCGCGGTGTTCGGCGGCGACCACCTGCCGACCGGCCTGGCGCCGGACTGCTGCTGACCACCGGGGCGGGGGCCGGGCGGCCCGACGGGCGGCCCGGCCCCCGCGTCCGTCAGCTGCGGCGGATGCGGCCGGCCAGGGCGTGGCCGACCAGCAGGTAGAGGACGGCCGGCAGACCGTAGTTGAGGACGGTCCGCAGCCAGTCCAGATTCATGGTGAACAGATCGCGTGACCAGCTCGCCAGCCAGTTGGCGGCGTCCTGGACGAAGCTCACCAGGTCGTTGGCCCGGTTGGCGTCGAGCAGGTACATCACGATCCACAGGCCGAGGATCACAGCCGTGACGTCGGCGATGATGCGGACGACCGTGGCCGCCCCGTTGTTGCCGTACCTGTGCGTTGACATGGACATCGTATTGCCCCGTCGGGGTCGCTCAAACGGCCCAGTGCCGGGCCCCGGCGTCCCCCCGAACGGCCCACGGCGGATGCGACGGCGACCGGCCCGAAGGACGCTGCGACGGAACCGACTTTCCCACCGCGCAGCCGGAGGCAGTCCCGTGTTCCTCTCCCTCACACCGATCCGGCGAGCCGTCCTCGCGCTCGTCCTCACCAGTACTCTCACGTTCGGCCTGGCCGCCTGCGGCGGCAGCAACCACGCCGCCCGGCCGGCGAAGGAGACCGCTGCCGCGGCGGCCGCCCCCTCACCGTCCACCTCGGCCGAGAAGGTGAAGTTCGCCAAGACGAAGTTCGTGGCGAACGCCGGTCTGGCCGCGGGCGCCACCTACCAGTGGATCGTCAAGCCCTACCGCGCCGGCAAGTTCAAGAAGGGCGCCGACGGCCGCACCTTCGCCCTCGTCAAGGCGGGCCTGGCCGGCGCCTTCACCTACAACCGGCTCAAGGCCGCGATCAAGGACGCCAAGGGCGACCCCACGCTCTCCAAGGCCGTCGCTCCGCTGACCGCCGGCGTCAACAAGCTCAAGGAGCTCGGCTCCAAGCTCCGCAAGGGCGACGCCGACAAGGGCGACATCGACTCCTTCAAGGACACCATCAACGACATGAAGAAGGCCGGCAAGGAAGCGGGCGTCGACGTCAAGAACAAGGTGCCCTCCACCTCCGACCTCGGAAGCTGAGCCGGGGCTGCGACCCGGCCGCGGCCGGGACGCGACGACGGCCCTCCCGCGGCGTACGCGGGAGGGCCGTCGTCACGCGGCCGGCGGGGCGTGCGGGGTCAGCCCCGCTGGATGCCGGTGGTGTCCTGGAGGACGCCGCGGCGACCGTCCTGCGTCTGGGCCACCAGGGCCGCACCCCGCTGGTCCACCGCGAGGTACCAGGTGCCCGGCGCCAGCTCGGCGATCGGCGCCGGGGAACCGTCCTCGCCGTACAGCGGGCGCTGCACCGGAACGGCGAACCAGAACGGAGCGAACTCGGCGCCGCCCTGCCCGCCCGCGGTCGGCGTCGGCTGCGCGCCGCCGGCGGTACCGCCCTGCGGCTGCTGCGCCTGGGCCGGCTGCGGCTGCTGCTGCGCCTGCGCGCCGTACTGCTGCTGACCGGAGAACTGGCCCTGGGCCGCGGGCTGCTGGCCCTGCTGCGGGCCGCCCGGGTAGCCGTACCCGGCGCCCGGCTGCTGGCCCTGGACGCCCGGGTAGCCCTGCTGCGGGCCGCCGGGGTAGCCGTACCCGGCACCCGGGCCGGCGCCGTAGGGGCCGGCGGGCTGCGGGCGGGGCGCGGCGACGAGGGCGGCCTGGAGGGCGGGGACGCGGGGGGAGAGCACTGCGGCGGCTGCGGCGACCAGCGCCAGCAGCAAGGAGATCCAGGCACCCCAGGCCGGGCTGGCGCCGTCCTGGCCGGCGCGGATCAGGACGCTCCAGACGGCCGACCAGCCGGAGAACACCGCCAGGGCCGTGGCCCACTGCGGAAGGGTCAGACCGGCGAAGGAGCGCTGGGTGGGCTGCGAACGGGCGAGGACGAACAGCGCGGCGGCGAGGAGCGCCGGCAGGTGGACCGTCTCGGCCGCCGGGGCCACGGCGCTGTTCCACGCGCTGACCGAGTATGCCGCGCCGTTGTAGAGGTCGGCGCTGAGGAACGGCAGGAAGGAGAAGATCAGCAGCAGCACGCCTGCGCCGATCACCACGCCGTCGCCTCGCGTGAGAGAGCGGATGTTCACGAAATGTCCTTTGTCGGTCGGTCGTTCTCTACGTGTCGACGGGCCGGCTCTCGTTGCCGTCCCTCTCGCCGTCCTGCCGCCACCGTCACACCGTCGGCCGCGCGGTGGCCCCATCGTAAGGGTGAACCTACCGTCGCCAGGGAGGGGACGTCTCCTCGGTGGCCGATGCCCGCAGGGCACCGTGCCGGAACGGCCACGTCCGTCAAAACGCCTGCTGGGCGCGGTGGTCACCGCCGTCGCGCGCCTCACCTCGCGGCAACCGAAGCGGTGTTGACGCCGAATCGGGCGGACCGGCGGCGGCCGGCACCGCCCAAAGTCTCACGAAGGTCTCACGAACCCCCGTGCAGGAACTTGGTCAGACCGGCAGCGATGCCGCGGGCCGCCCGCTGCCGCCAGCCGGCCGAGGTGAGCCGCCGCGCGTCCTGCGGGTCGCGCATGTTGCCGCACTCGACGAAGACCTTCGGCACCGTGGAGAGGTTGAGTCCGCCCAGGTCCGTGCGGACGTCGAGCCCCGAGCCGCCGGCGACGTAGTCCGCCCGCGGCTCACCGGTCGCCGCTTCGAACCGGGTGGCCAGCGTCTCGCCCAGGGCGCGGGAGGGGGCGGTGATCGCGGCGGTGTCGGCGCGGCCGGCCCGCACCCGCCCCGGGGCGATCACATGGAAGCCGCGGTGGCCCGCCGGGGCGCCGTCGGCGTGCACCGAGACCGCGGCGTCCGCGTGCACCCGGTTGCCGGCCGCCGCCCGCGCGTCCACGCACGGGCCGTAGGGCCGGTCGCCGTCCTGGGTGAGCACCACCCGCGCGCCCTCCGCCCGCAGCAGCCGACGGGCCCGCCGGACGACGTCGAGCGTGAACTCCGCCTCGGCGTAACCGCCGTCGGTCCCGGTGCCCGCGGTGTCGCAGGGCTTGCGGCCGTTGCCCACGTCGACGAGGCGGTTGATCTGCGCCGCACGGCCGGCGTTGTGCGGGTTGTGCCCGGGATCGAGCAGGATCACCCGGCCCGCCAGCGGCTCACCGGAGCCCTTCCCCGCGGGCGCCGAGGACGCGTGCGAGGGTGCTCCGCCAGCCGGCGCGCGTCCGTCAACGACCCCGCCGCAGCCGGCCGTCCCCGCCAGCAGGCCGGCGACCACCACCAGCGCGAGCCTCGGGGGGACGGAGGGGCGGCGGGAGCGCGGGGCGGTACGAGGTGGCACGCGGGCGATGCTAACCAGCGCAGGTGAACGCGGCGCCCCCGGGCCGACCGGGACCGCTCACAGGCCCGGCCCGGTACGGCGCAGCACCCGCAGGGAGCGGCAGCCCGCCGCCTCCTCCTCGGCGAACGCGCCGGAGTCCAGCGCCCGCCGGTAGACGCGGTACGGAGCCTGCCCGCCGTCGGCCGGGTCGGGGAAGACGTCGTGGACGACGAGCAGACCGCCCTCGGCCAGGTGCGGGGCCCAGCCCTCGTAGTCGCCCCCGGCGTGCTCGTCGGTGTGCCCGCCGTCGACGAACACCAGCCCCACCGGCCTTCCCCACGCCGCCGCGGCCTGCGGCGAGCGCCCCACCAAAGCCAGCACGTGCTCCTCCAGACCCGCGGCGTGCAGGGTGCGCCGGAACGTCGGCAGGGTGTCCATACGGCCCACGACGGGGTCGACCAGCTCCGGGTCGTGGTACTCCCAGCCGGGTTGCTGCTCCTCGCTGCCGCGGTGGTGGTCGACGGTGACGGCGAGCACCCCCGCCGCCCGGGCCACCTCGGCCAGCAGGATCGTGGAGCGCCCGCAGTAGGTGCCGACCTCCACCAGCGGCAGGCCCAGCCCGGCGGCCCGGACGGCCGCGGCGTGCAGGGCGAGGCCCTCGTCCACGGGCATGAACCCCTTGGCCGACTCGAAGGCGGCAAGGACGTCGGGGGCGATCTCCCGGACGGCGGCGTCGTGGGGGGCTGTCATGGCGCTCGGCCTTCGCTGCTCGGGTACGGAAGGCCCGGACGGCACCTCCGTACCGGATGGTAACGAGCCGTCCCGGCGCCCCGCGACGGCCCGCCCGCCCCGGGGGACCGGCTGCGAGGATGAGGCCATGTCCGACTCCAGCGCCCCCGCCGCGTCCGTCCCCGCCCCGCCCCCGCAGCCGTCCCCCGCGGTGCCGCCCGGCGAGGGCTTCCCCGCCACCGGCCGCCGGGTGCTGGTCACCGGCGCCTCCCGCGGCATCGGCCGGGCGCTTGCCCGGGCCTTCGCCGCCAACGGCGACCGGGTGGCCGTCCACCACGGCTCCCGCCGCGAGGACGCCGCCGCCACCCTCGCCTCGCTGCAGGGCGAGGGGCACCTGCTGGTCGGCGCCGACCTGTCCGAGGCGGCCCGGGCCGCGGACCTCGTCGACGAGGTGGTGACGGTCTTCGGCGGCGTCGACGTGGTCGTCAACAACGCCGCGGTCAACATCGCGCACCCGCCCGCGAGCACCTCCTTCGCCGGCTGGACCGCGGCCTGGGACCGCCACGTCGCCGTGAACCTGCTGGCCACCGCACACGTCAGCCACCGCGCCGCCCACCACATGATCGAGCAGGGTGGTGGCGGGCGCATCGTCAACGTCGGCTCGCGCGGCGCCTTCCGCGGCGAACCCGACCACCCCGCCTACGGCGCGACGAAGGCCGCGGTCCACGCGCTCGGCCAGTCCCTCGCCCTCGCCCTCGCCCCGCACGGCATCGCGGTGGCCTCCGTCGCACCGGGCTTCGTCGCCACCGAGCGGGTCGCCGACCGGCTGGCCGGCGAGGCGGGCGCGCGCCTCGCCGCGCAGAGCCCGTTCGGCCGGGTGGGCCGCCCCGAGGAGATCGCGGACGCCGTGCTGTGGCTCGCCTCGCCCGGTGCGCAGTGGTCCTCGGGGACCGTGCTGGACCTCAACGGGGCGTCCTACCTCCGCACTTGAGGAGCCGGTCGCGGGGAGTGGGACGGGTGGGGCGGCAGTTCCCTCCCCGGACCGTCGTGTTCACGCCAAATTTGTGTCGGGTGTCTGTCCCCACCGGACCCCGGCCCGCGAATCTTGGGCGGTCGAACCCCCCAACTCGCGGAGGCACACTGTGCGTCGACGTCTCGCCGTCCTTCTCACCACCGTCCTGCTGGGCCTCGCCGGGGCCCTGCTGCCCGCCACCGGAGCCTGGGCCGCCCCCGCTGACAAGGCGCAGGTGCTCAGCAGATGGACCCAGACCAGCGCGGCGAGCTACAACGAGTGGCTCGCCGCCGACCAGAACCAGTCCGCCTGGTCCTCCTACGGTTTCGACTGGTCCACCGACTACTGCTCCACCTCGCCGGACAACCCCTTCGGCTTCCCCTTCAAGACCGCCTGCGCGCGCCACGACTTCGGCTACCGCAACTACAAGGCGGCCGGCACCTTCGACGCGAACAAGGCGCGCCTGGACAACATGCTCTACGCCGACCTGGAGCGGGTCTGCGCCGGCTACTCGGGTGCCACCAAGAGCTCCTGCGACGCGACGGCGTGGACCTACTACCACGCCGTCGACATCTTCGGCTTCGCCCCGGCCGGCGTCACCGGCTGACCCGCCCCGCCCCCTTCCGGCCCGGTACGGGGCACCACCGGCCGGAAGGGACCGCCGGCGGTCCGCAGGAGACCCGCGGGACGCGGTGGACCCCGCTCCGGGGCCTCCGCGTCCCCCGTCGACCGGTGCTCACAGCCAGCCGTTCTGGCGGGCCGTCCGCACCGCCTCCATCCGGTTGCGGGTGCCGGTCTTGCCGATGGCGGCGGAGAGGTAGTTGCGGACCGTGGCCTGCGAGAGGTGCACCCGGCCGGCGACGTCCGCCACCGTCGCCCCGTCGGCCGCGGCGTTGAGCACGTCACGCTCCCGCGGCGTCAGCGGGTTGGGGCCCGCGCTGAGGGCCGCCGCCGCCAGCGCCGGGTCGATCACCCGCTCCCCGGCCAGCACCCGCCGGATCGCAGCCGCCAGCTCCTCCACCGGGCCGTCCTTGACGAGGAAGCCGCTCGCCCCGGCCTCCATGGCCCGCCGCAGATAGCCGGGGCGGCCGAAGGTGGTGAGGATCAGCACCCGGCAGTCGGGCACCGCGGTGCGCAGGTCGGCCGCCGCGTCCAGCCCGCTGCGGCCCGGCAGTTCGATGTCCAGCAGGGCCACGTCGGGGCGCGCGTCCACCGCGGCGCCCACGATCGCGTCACCCGTCGCCACCTGGGCGACGACCTCCATGTCGGCTTCCAAGCCGAGCAGCAGCGCGAGCGCGCCCCGCATCATGCCCTGGTCCTCGGCCAGGAGGATCCTCGTCACCGTGCCACCCTTCCGTCGTCCGGGCCGCCCTGCCCGTCATCCGCCGCACCCGCACCCACTCCCGTGGCCCGGCCCGCATCCGAGTCGGCCACCGCGTCCACGGGCAGCTCCGCCACCAGCCGGAAGCCACGCCGGCCGTCCGCACCGGTCACCAGCGAGCCGCCCGCGGCGGCGAGCCGTTCCGTCAACCCCTTCAGCCCCGTGCCGCCCACCGGCTGCCGGGCGCCGGCACCGCCGGACGGGTCCCCCGCGCCGCCGGACGAGGATACGGGGCCGTCTCCGTCGTCGGTGACCGACAGCCGCGCCAGGTCCTCCGAGACGCGCACCTCGATCTCGCAGCGCGCCGCGCCACTGTGCCGGACGGTGTTGGTGACCGCCTCGCGCACCACCCAGCCCAGCAGCGCCTCGGTCTGCGGCGGCATCGGCGGGCCGGAGCGCCGCACCTCCGGCGCGATCCCCGCCGCCTCCAGGGCCGAGGTGGCACGGTCCAGTTCGATGGACAGGCCGCCCTCCCGGTACCCGCTGACCGCCTCCCGGATCTCGGTGAGCGCCTGCCTGCCCACGGCCTCGATGTCCGCCGCCTGCGCCAGCGCCTCGGTCAGACGGGTCGGCGCCAGCCGCCGCACCGCCTCCGCCTTCACCACCACCACGGAGAGGGTGTGGCCCAGCAGGTCGTGCAGGTCCCGGGAGAAACGCAGCCGCTCCTTCTCCACGGCCGTACGGGCCAGTTCCTGCCGCGTCGACTCCAGCTCCCGGATCGTGTCGAAGAGCCGGAGGATGGCGGCGGTCACCGCCCCGGAGATGAACGTGCCGTAGCCGATCCCCACGGCCTCCCAGGCCCCCTGCCGGCTGCCCGTGATCGCCCCCGCCGAACCGGCGATCACCATCAGCCAGATCATGAACGGCCGGCCCTGCAGCCGCCGCACCGTCCCCGAGGCCAGGGACAGCAGCGGGAAGAACAGCAGCCAGTTGGAGCCGAAGCCGAGCGCCACCGCGTAGGTGACCACCGTCAGGAGCGCGAGGGCGTACACCGGCGTCCTGCTGTCACGGCGCCGCACGTCGAAGGAGACGAAGACCACCGTGACGT
The DNA here is from genome assembly GCF_042733155.1 of Streptomyces sp. NPDC059740. Taxonomy (NCBI): domain Bacteria; kingdom Bacillati; phylum Actinomycetota; class Actinomycetes; order Kitasatosporales; family Streptomycetaceae; genus Streptomyces; species Streptomyces sp. NPDC059740. Next base: position 182,877 of record NZ_JBHWGP010000010.1, read on the forward strand.
AGAGGGAGTTGAAGGCCAGCAGGGCCAGTCCGCCCAGCCACGGGTTCCCGCGCCCCTGGATCAGGTGGGACAGCGCCCCCAGCCCCATGAACAGCCAGGGCAGGAAGGTGGTGCGCGTCGGTCCCCGGTCCTGGAGGAACCCGACCGGCGACGTCCGCTCGCACCGTTTCCCCGCGGAGCGCCGCCGGCGCCACCACCCGCCCGGTCCGCGGCCCGGCCCGTCCTTCTCGGCCCTCCCGGCCGCCGGGGCCTCCCGTGCCCTCATCTCCTCGCTCACCGCGCCCACTCCTCGCTCACCCGTCGTTGCCTCACTGCCGCGTCCCCGTCCTGCCCGGCCACCACTGCCGCGCCGCCACCCGTCGCCTCACACCGTGCGTGCAGCTCGACGGTAGGCGTAGAGCGCATAGCCGCCGAACACCGCGAGCCAGGCCAGGAGCACCGCCACCGTCGCCGCTCCCGGGACCCGGCCGCTGGTCACGCTCCACCCGAGATCGCCGAAACGGTTGGCCGGCGTCCAGCGCGAGAGGGTGGCGAGCCAGCCGGGGAACGCCTCGGCGGGGAACCACAGCCCCCCGAGGATCGAGAGCAGGATCATGCACCCGGCGTTGACCACCCCCGCCGACTGGGACGAGAGCCGGTACCCGTTGCCCAGGCCCAGCAGGGTGAACGGCAGCGTGCCCAGCCAGAGCAACCCCACCAGCGCCACCCACTGCCAGGCGGCCAGCGCCACGTGGTTGACGAGCGCGCCCACCACGAGCACCGCAAGGATCGCCGGCAACACCGTCACCACGCCCGTCAGGCCCCGCCCGACCACCACCTGCGCGGGGCGCAGCGGTGTGACCCGCAACTGGCGCAGCCAGCCCAGGCTCTTGTCCTCGGCGACCCCGGTGCCGACCGACAGCGCCGCGCCGAGCGCACCGTACGCCGCCATGCCGACCATCGCCGAGACCCGCCACGGCGCCGAGTCCGCGTCGGCGCCGGCCCCGATGTGGGTGAACAGCACGTACATCAGCACCGGCATCCCGATGCCGAAGACGGTGAACGACCGGTCCCGCAGCGCCCGGCGGACCTCCAGCCGGACGTAGGAGAGGAGAGCGGACATCACACGGCTCCTTCGGTGAGGGACGGACGGGAGGGGGTGGACGGGCCCGGTCCGCCTGCGGCCGGGCGAGGCGGCGGCAGGGTGCCGGCGGTGTCCTCGGAGCTGCCGGGGCCGTCCGGGTCGTCGGTGCCGTCTGCGGTGAGGGCCAGGAAGGCGTCCTCCAGGCTGGCCGGGGCGACCCGCAGCCGCCGCACCAGCCCCCGGTCGGCCAGCGCCAGCACCGTCGCGTCGGAGTCCGCGCTGCGCAACCGCACCCGTGCCCCGCGCACCGTCACCGAGGTCACCCCGGCAAGCTCCCGCAGCCCCGGCGGCGGGCCGTCCGCCGCCTCGAAGGAGACCAGCGAGCCGCCGACCGACTGCCGCAGCGCCTCGCCCGAACCGTCGGCCACCACCCGGCCCCGGTGGACGACGACGATCCGGTCGGCGTTCTCCTCGGCCTCCTCCAGGTAGTGGGTGGAGAACAGCACCGTGTTGCCGCGTCCGGCGTAGGCCCGCAGCGCCCCCCAGAACGCGCGTCGCGCCTCCACGTCCAGCGCTGCGGTCGGCTCGTCCAGGACGACCAGTTCGGGGTTGCCCACCAGCGCCGTCGCGAACCGGACGCGCTGCGCCTGGCCGCCGGAGAGCCGGTCCACCCGCCGGTCGGCCAGATCGCTCAGGCCCGCAAGACGCAGCGCCTCGGCCACGCCCATGGGACGCGGGTAGGTGTCGGCGACGAAGCCGACCAACTCCCGCACGGTGACCCGCGGCACTGGCCGGCCGTCCTGGAGCATGGCCCCGACCCGGCCGGCCGCCACGGCGCGTTCCGGGGTGTCGCCGAAGAGGGTCACCTCGCCCCGGGTGGGCGGGAGGAGGCCGAGCAGCATGCTGAGGGCGGTGGACTTCCCGGCCCCGTTGCGGCCGAGCAGTGAGACCGTCTCGCCGCGGGCGATGCGCAGGTCCAGTCCGTCGACCGCGCGCACCGCGCCGAAGGTGCGGTCGACGCCGGAGAAGACCACCGCGGGCGGGCCGCCGAGCGTGTTCGTCGTCATACTCAGGACGCTACGGAGTGCGCGACGGCGGGGGCAGAGGCTTATGTGGCGGCCGCACCGTGACAAATGTCAGTGGACCGCCGGGGGCGGGACGGCCGCGGGAACAAGGGGTGGGCGGGGGAGTGCGGCGGGGACGGACGTGCACCGCCGCATGACGGCGGAGGCCCGGGGGCGGTCGCGGGATCACGTGCCGGCACACGCGCACCGCCCCTTCCGGCGCGTTCGGTGAGGCCGGGAGGGGCGGTGCGGGTCCCGGTCACCGGCAGTCGAGGAGAGTGCCCGGGGAGGAGCGGTACGGCTCAGGCGGCCCGGGAGTCGCCCTGCGCCGGACGGCGGTGGCGGCCGTGGGCCGCCCCGTCACCGTCGTTCGGTGCCGCGGGACCACGGTGCCTGCCAGGCCCGGTGTCCTCGGCGCTCTGCGCGGACGCCTCCTGCGGGCGCGCCTCGGTCGTGTCGGTTCGGGCTTCGGACATGAGAGAAGTCACTCCGTCAAATCGCTTGCACTGTACGCGTCGGGACCGCAGCGGCGTCACCTTGGGTGGCCGGGTCAATCGGATGCGTAGCCCCCGGCGCTCAGTCTATCGGCGGCCTTCACACGGCTCCACCGAGCCTCCGGCGCCCCACCGGTACCTGGACGCGCACCGAGTGCGTGCGGTCCCCCGGGTCCCGTGGGCCTCTCATACCTACGGTGCGCGACCCCGCCGGCGCAACCGCGATTCCACGGCTCGGCATCCCGGCCGGGACAAGGGTGCCCGCGAAGGAGGTGGGCGAGACGTGGGAGGGGAAGGGCGCGGCGCCGAGAACACCGAGGCCGGCGCGGGCGGCGGGCGGCGGCCCGACAGGGGGCAGCCGGGGAGCGGCCGGGAGACCAGCGGCCGGACGGGCAACCGGAGGGCCGGTCGTCGGCCGTGCCGGGGCCGCCGCGGAGGGTGTGGGGGACGGCATGCGGGGGGTGCGGCCCCGGGGGGCCGGGGGCGCGGCGGACGGTGGCGCGGTCATCGGCGGCTCGGCCGCCGGTGAGGTGGCGCCGGGGGCGACCGCCGGGGCCGGCGGAGCGGTGGCTGCCGGAGCGGGGGGCGCCGGGGTGGCGCGGACCGGCCCGGCCGAGGCGGCGACCGCGGCGGGTGGGCGGTGGTCCGGGCGCTGGTTGCGGCGGCGCAGGGCGGCGAGCGGTGACTGCTGGAGCGGTACGGGTCGCCCGGCGGCGACGGCAGCCGGGGCTCCCGGCCGCCCCTCGGCCCCGCCCTCCTCGGCCGCGGGTCCGGCCTGACCGGGGACGGGACCGGCCTGCGCGGTCGGCCGCCGGGCCCCGGACGGGGCGGTCTCCGCCCACGCTCCGCCGGCGCCGGTACCCGCCCCGGCCGCCGGGTGGACGGTGCCGGGGGCGGAGCCGGTGGCCGGGCCCCCCTGCGTGCCCCGGGGCCGCGCGGACGGCGCCGTCGACGCGGCCCTCGGGCCTGGGGCCTCCGGCGCGAGATGCGGCACGGCCAACGTGGCGACGGCGCAGGGCTGTTGCGGGCCCGTGCAGGGCAGCCTGAGGTCACCCTGCGGCGTCCACAGCCCGGTGCCGGCCAGCCAGCCGCGCGGTGCGGGGAGGCGCAGCAGCCGACGCCATTCCGGGCGCCACACGGCCAGCCCGGAGCCCCCTGCCCCTGTGGTTTCGACGCGGAAGGCGACCGCGCAGCCCTCCGGGGCGAGCACTCGCCCCGGCTGCGAGGCGAACGGCGTCAGCCGCACCCCGTCGGCGGGGGCCAGGCACTCGGGGAAGCGGACCGGCCGGGTGCCGCCGAGGACACCCCACCCCAGCCGCTCCTGACCGGGGGCGTCCGAGCGCAGCAGGAGCAGGCCGCTGTCCGGGTCCGCCAGCAGCAGCCGGTCCTCGCTCTCCGCGGTGAGCTCCAGCAGCGGCCCGGCGGTGCCGGCGGGCACGTCCAGGGCCACGGCCTTGGTCCGGCCCGCGCACCGCTGGTTGAGGGCGAGCAGCCGTCCCTCCCGGTCCAGCCAGACGCCGCCCTCACAGACCCCCGGCACCTGGGCCACCCGCCGCGGGCCCGAGAGCCCGTCGCACACCTCCCACACCGTGCTGTCCCGGCCGTCGGTCGTCACCGCGTGCACCCGCAGGCCGTCCGGGCAGGGGAGGAGCAGCACCGGGTCCCCGGCCTCCGCGGGCAGCGCGCCGAGCGCCACCTCGCCGGTGCCCGGCCCGGTCGGGTAGAGCAGGACGAAACGGCGGTGGCCGGCCACCACGCGGCACACCAGTACCCGGCCGTCGGCCAGCGGCACCAGGCTGCTGTCCGGTTCCTCGGGCTGGCCCTGGCGCAGCGAGACGGCGTAGGGCTCCGGGCCGTCCAGCGTCCACCGCTCGGGGAACCACGCGCCCGAGCCCGCGTCCTGCCGCAGCCGCGCGGCGTACGAGCCGTCCGCGGCCAGGCTCACCGCGCCGGGCAGCGGACGGGGGCCGACGCGGTGGGCGGGCCCGCCCCCGGTGGCCGCGGGCGGCACGGCGCGCCCCGTCCTGGCCGCACCCGCGGGGAGGCTCCCCCCGGCCGGCTCGCCCACGTCGCCCGGGGCGCTCGGGCCGTCCGGGGTGACCTCCTCGCCCGGGGCGCCCACGCCGTCCGGGGCGGCCCCGTCCGTCGGAGCACCCGCGCCTCCCCGGGGGCCGGCCCCGGGCGCCTGCCGCAGTGGTACCGCCCGGTCGGCCTCCCGGGCCGCCGACGCGACCGGCCCCGCCGGGTCGGACCCGGCGCGGGGAGCACCGTCGGTGATACAGAGCGTCATGAGTGGGTCACCTCCTGTCAGGAGGAGAAGCTAGTTTTCGCACTTCCTGGCGAACAACGTCCGTAGGCCTGCTTCACGCGTAAGGGTGGCCGTCCGCGGATTCGCCTGCGCCTCAGAAGGCGCATGTGCATGAGCGAACGGACGGTGGGCCGGTCGCGCCCGGCGCACTGCACGGCCCCGGGGCGGACAGGGCGCCGGGCTGGCCACGGCACCAGGCGTGAGAGGTAACCTTCCCCCCGTGCCCGCACTGTCTGAAGTCATCTCCGCGCTCGACGCCCTGTGGCCCCCCGAGCGGGCCGAGGGGTGGGACGCCGTGGGCACCGTCTGCGGCGACCCGGACGCCCCCGTGCGCACGGTCCTCTTCGCCGTCGACCCCGTCCAGGAGATCGCCGACGAGGCGGTGCGGCTCGGCGCCGACCTGCTGGTCACCCACCACCCCCTCTACCTGCGGGGCACCACCACCGTCGCCGCGTCCACCTTCAAGGGGCGGGTGGTGCACACCCTCATCCGCAACGGTGTCGGCCTGCACGTCGCGCACACCAACGCCGACACCGCCGACCCCGGTGTCTCCGACGCCCTCGCCGCCACCCTGGAACTGCGGGTGCTCGGCCCGCTCGTCGCCGACCCGGCCGACGAGGCGGGCCGCCGGGGCCTGGGACGCGTCTGCGAGCCGCCGCACCCCATGACCCTCGCCGAGTTCGCCGCGCACGCCGCGGAACGCCTGCCCGCCACGGCGCAGGGTGTCCGCGTCGCCGGCGACCCCGACCGCCCGCTCACCCGCATCGTGGTCTCCGGCGGCTCCGGCGACAGCCTCTTCGACCACGTCCGCGCCGCCGGCGCCGACGCCTTCCTCACCGCCGACCTGCGCCACCACCCGGCCTCCGAGGCGACCGAACGCAGCCCGCTCGCGCTCCTGGACGCCGCCCACTGGGCCACCGAGTGGCCCTGGTGCACCCAGGCCGCCGCACAGCTCGACCAGATCTCCGACCGCCACGGCTGGGGCCTGCGCACGCACGTCTCCCGTACGGTCACCGACCCGTGGACCGCCCACGTCGCGTCCACCACGGACACCCCCGCCGCCCCCCGGACGCCCGCCCCCGGCCCCCCGTCCGGGCCCGATTCACCAGGAGCCCCCCGCTGAACGCCGCGCCCGCCGACCAGATCCGCCTCCTCGACGTCCAGGCACTCGACCTCCGGCTCACCCAGCTCGCGCACCGGCGGAGCAACCTGCCCGAACTCGCCGAGATCCAGACCCTCCAGCAGGACCTCACCCAGCAGCGCGACCTGCTGATCGCCGCGCAGACCGAGGAGAGCGACACCGCCCGGGAGCAGACCAAGGCCGAGGGCGACGTCGACCAGGTCCGCCAGCGCGCCGCCCGCGACCAGAAGCGGCTGGACTCCGGCGCCGTGACCTCCCCGAAGGACCTGGAGAACCTCCAGCACGAGATCGCCTCCCTGGCCCGCCGCCAGGCCGACCTGGAGGACGTCGTCCTGGAGGTCATGGAGCGCCGCGAGTCCGCCCAGCAGCGCGCCGCCGAACTCACCGAGCGGGTGCAGTCGGTGCAGGCCAAGGCCGACGAAGCCGCCGCCCGCCGGGACGCCGCCTACGCCGAGATCGACGCGGAGGTCGCCACCGTCTCCAAGGAGCGGGAGCTGACCGCCGCCGACATCCCCGCCGACCTGCTGGCCCTCTACGAGAAGCTGCGCGGTCAGCAGGGCGGCGTGGGCGCGGCCCGCCTCTACCAGCGCCGCTGCGAGGGCTGCCGCCTGGAGCTGAACATCACCGAGGTCAACGACGTGCGGGCCGCCGCCGCCGACGCCGTCGTGCGCTGCGAGAACTGCCGCCGCATCCTCGTCCGCACCCCCGACTCGGGCCTGTAGGCCGTGCCGGGCGCCCAGGGCCACGGGCCGCGGGAACTCCTCGTCGAGGCGGACGGCGGCTCCCGCGGCAACCCGGGACCCGCCGGCTACGGGGCCGTCGTCCTCGACCCCGTCAGCGGTGAGGCCCTCACCGAGACCGCGGAGTACATCGGCCACGCCACCAACAACGTCGCCGAGTACCGCGGCCTCCTCGCGGGGCTGCGCGCCGCACACGCCCTCGACCCGGGGGCGCGGGTGCGGGTGCGCATGGACTCCAAGCTCGTCGTGGAGCAGATGTCGGGCCGCTGGCAGATCAGACACCCCGACATGCGTCCCCTGGCCGCGCAGGCCCGGGCGGTCTTCCCACCGGACCAGGTCACCTACGAGTGGATCCCGCGCGCCCGCAACACCCACGCCGACCGGCTCGCCAACGAGGCCATGGACGCCGGCGCCCGCGGCGAGCAGTGGGAACCTAAGCTCTCGCGGGCGGCCCTGGACGCGGTCGACGCCGGCGCCGGAGCCGTGAGCGCCCCCGCCGACCAGGGCGAGGAGAGCACACCCGCAGCCGGGACGGCGCCCGCCGACCTGGCGGCCCCCACCACCTGCCTCCTGCTGCGCCACGGTGAGACCGCCCTGACCGCGCAGAAGCGCTTCTCCGGCAGCGGCGGCGCGGACCCGGCGCTCTCCGAGGCCGGCCGCCGCCAGGCCGAGGCCGTGGCCGCCGCCCTCGCCGCGGGCTCCGGCGTCCAGGCCGTGGTGACCTCCCCGCTGCGCCGCTGCCGGGAGACCGCCGAGACCGTCGCCGGCCGGCTGGGCCTGGACGTCCAGGTCGAGGAGGGCCTGCGGGAGACGGACTTCGGCGCCTGGGAGGGCCTGACCTTCGCCGAGGTGCGCGAGCGCCACCGCGAGGACCTGGACGCCTGGCTGCGGTCGGCGAAGGCCGCGCCCACCGGCGGCGGCGAGTCCTTCACCGCGGTCACCCGGCGCGTGACCGCGGCCCGCGACCGGCTGCTCGCCCGCCACCCGGGCCGCACCCTCCTCCTGGTCAGCCACGTCACGCCGGTCAAGACCCTGGTCCGGCTCGCCCTCGGAGCGCCGCCGGAGGCCCTGTTCCGCATGGAGGTGGCGGCGGCCTCACTGTCCTGCGTGGCCTACTGGGCGGACGGCAACGCCTCCCTGCGGTCCCTCAACGACACCTCCCACCTGCGCGGTTGAGGCGCGGGGCCCGGTGCCGGGCCCCGCACCCGCCCGTCAGGGGGCCGTCGGCCAGAGGGCGTCCAGCCACGCGTTGCGGAACGTGCCCGCCGGGTCGAGGCGTTCGGCGAGGGCGGCGAACTCCCGCAGCCGGGGGTAGGCCGCCCGCACCGCCTCGGGGCCCGCGGCGAACACCTTGCCCCAGTGCGGCCGGACGTCGAAGGGCGCAAGTGCCGCCTCCACGGCCTCCAGCGCCGGACGGACCTCCGCCTCACCGGGCAGCCAGGTGAAGTGGAAGGCGACCGTGTCGCGGCCGTGGGCGGGGCTCAGCCACAGGTCGTCGGCGGCCACCGTGCGGATCTCACCGACCAGCAGCCGTGGCGCGATCCGCTCCCGGACGGCGTCCAGCGCCTCGAACGCGGCGACGGCGTCCGCACGCGCCACGAAGTACTCGCTCTGCAGCTCCTCGCCGTTGCTGGGCGTGAACTCCATGCGGAAGTGCGGAAGCCGGCTGAACCAGGGCCCGGCGAGCCCCGTCTGGTCGGTGCAGTGCTCGGGGGAGACGCCGGGGATCATGTGCCGGGGCCCGTCGGCCCGCACGGCCCGCGGCCACGGCTCGATCCCGGCGACCGGCCCCGAGGCGGGCACGCGCTGCTTGAGCCAGACCTGCTCGACCCGGTCCCCGGTCCACGAGGTGAAGAGGCTGACGCTGTACGCCGCCGACATCACCTCCTCGAAGTGGGCGCGCAGCAGGTCGTGGGGCAGGTCCTCGTACACCCACTGCTGCACGTCGAAGGCGGGGACCACGTCGAGGGTGAGGCGGGTGACCACGCCCAGTGCCCCGAGCGCGACCACCGTGCCGGGGAAGTCGGCCTCACCGCGGCGGAAGGTGCGCAGCTCACCGCCGGCCGTGACGAGTTCCAGCGCGCGCACCGTCGAGGCGATCGTGCCGTTCCCCACCCCCGAGCCGTGCGTGCCGGTGGCGCAGGCACCGGCGACCGAGATGTGCGGCAGCGAACCGAGGTTGCGCAGGGCCAGGCCCGCCCGGTGCAGCTCGTCGGTGAACTCGCCGAACCGCAGCCCGCCGGCGACCGTCACGGTGCCGGCGTCCCGGTCGATCTCCACGGTACGCGGCAGACCGGCGACGGACACCTGTGTCCCGTCGGTGTCGGCTATCGGGTTGAAGGAGTGACCGGTGCCCAGCACCCGGACCCGGTCCGCGGCGGCGACCACCTCGCACAACTCGGCGACGGAGGCCGGCCGGGCGGTGCGGGCCGCGCCGAACCGGATGTTGCCGGCCCAGTTGGCCGCGGGAAGCCCCGGGCCGTCCCCGAAGTGACGGGCGTCGGCTGCGAACACGGTGCTCAAGGATGCCTCCCGGTGCGGACTTGCGGCGGTGCGCTCCGCGCCACCCGCGGTGGGCGCCACCGTGACGCCGTCAGCCTCTCACCCACCCGCCCCGCACGTCACCGGGGGTGTGAGCGGCGCCGGCGCGGCGGCCCCGGCCCGCCACCGGCCTCGGCGCCCGGGCCCGTCTCGACTACGCTGACCGGCAGCCAGACCGAGGGAGGCGACCGTGTCCGACACCCACAGCGGGGGGCCCGCCGCCTCCGGGGGCACCGCGCCGTCCCCGCGGGTCCCCTCGCCCCGCGTCACGATCGCCGACATCGCGCGGGAGGCCGGGGTCTCCGCCCCGACGGTCTCCAAGGTGCTCAACGGCCGCAGCCAGGTCTCGCCGGCCACCCGGGAGAAGGTCGAAGCCCTCCTGGAGCACCACAACTACCTGCGGCGCCGCAGCCGCACCCCCCGCACCTGCGGCCTGGTCGACCTCGTCGTCAACGAGCTGGACAGCCCGTGGTCGGTGGAGATCATCCGCGCCGTGGAGGAGACGGCGGCGCAGCACCGGGCGGGTGTGGTGGTCACCGCGCTCCACAACCGTCCCGCGGACACCCTGCGGTGGCTGGACAACCTCACCCGGCGCGGCTCGGACGGCGTGATCCTCGCCGTCACCGCCCTCACCCCGCCGCAGACCCGGACGCTCGCGGAGGCCCGGGTGCCCGTGGTCGTCGTCGACCCGGTGGGCACCCCCGCGCCGGACACCGCGTCCATCGGCGCCACCAACTGGCACGGCGGCCTGGCCGCCACCCGGCACCTGCTGGAGCGGGGCCACCGGCGCATCGGCGTGCTCGCGGGCCCCGACGACGTGCTGTGCTCGCGGGCCCGGCTGGACGGCCACCGGGCGGCCCTCGCCGAGGCGGGGATCGCCCCCGACCCGGCCCTGGTACGGCCCGGCGACTTCCACCACGGGACGGGCTTCACGGGCGCCACCGAGCTGCTGGCGCTCCCCGAACCCCCGACCGCGCTCTTCGCGTGCAGCGACCTCCAGGCGCTCGGCGCCTACGAGGCGGTGCGGCGCGCCGGGCTGCGGGTGGGCCGGGACGTCAGCATCGTCGGCTTCGACGACCTGCCCAGCGCCGCCTGGGCCTCGCCCCCGCTCACCACCGTCCGCCAACCCCTGGGCGAGATGGCCGCGATGGCCGCCCGGGTGGTCTTCGAGGGGCACGAGGCGGTGCTGCCGGGCGGGACGCAGCGGGTCGAGCTGGCCACCGAGCTGGTGGTGCGGGAGAGCACAGCGGCACGCCCCCGGTAGTGGCGGGGCGTGCCGACGGGCGCCTTGAGCGGTGGGGCGGCTCAGCCCCGGCCGAGTGCCGAGGCCTCGCGGGCCAGCTTCTCCACCCGGTCCCAGTCGCGCGCGGCCAGCGCGTCCGCGGGCAGCATCCAGGTGCCGCCGACGCAGCCCACGTTGGGCAGTGCCAGGTAGGAGGGGGCCGACGCGGCGGTCACGCCGCCGGTGGGGCAGAACCGGGCCTGCGGCAGCGGGGAGGCCAGCGACTTGAGGTAGGCGGCGCCCCCGGCGGCCTCGGCGGGGAAGAACTTCATCTCCCGCACACCCGCCTCCAGCAGCGTCACCACCTCCGAGGTGGTCGAGACCCCGGGCAGGAACGGCACGCCCGAGCCCTGCAGCGCCGCCAGCAGCCGCGGGGACCAGCCCGGGCTGACCAGGAAGCGCGACCCGGCCTCGACGCACGCCGTCACGTCCTCGGGGGTGAGCACCGTCCCGGCGCCGACCACGGCGTCGGGAACCTCGGCGGCGATGCGCTCGATGGCCGGGAGCGCGGCGGCCGTGCGCAGCGTCACCTCGATCGCCGGCAGCCCACCCGCCACCAGTGCCCGCGTGAGCGGCACGGCGTCGGCCGCGTCCTCAAGGACGACGACCGGGATGACGGGGGCGATGCCCAGGACGGACGGGGCGGAGGACGGGGTACCGGCGGAAGGCGCTGCGTTGTTCACGCGCCCATGGTGCGCGCGACAGGCAGCTTTCGCAACGCCCGTTGCGCATGCTGCAACCGAGGTCGGGTGGGGTTTCCCCGCGTGCCCGGGGGAGCGGAGCCCGCCCCGCCCCCGTGCGCTCAGACCTCCGTCACCACCACGTCGAGCTTCCACGCGGTGCCCCGCCGTGCCGGCTCCTCGCACTCCACCGTGTGGCCGAGGTCGGCGAGGGTGGTGACGAGCTCCGCCGGGGTGGCCGGAGCCGCCCCGGAGGTCAGCAGGTCACGGACGATCCGTCCCTTCGTGGCCTTGTTGAAGTGGCTCACCACCGTCCGCTTCTCCACCCCGTCCACCACCAGGGAGTGCAGCACCCGGACCGTCGCGGTGCGCGCTGCGACCTCGCCCTTCGGCTTCCAGGCGGTGGCGTACGCCGCGGAACGCAGGTCCAGTACCAGCCCCTCCCCGGCGGCCTGCGGCATCACCTCGGCCATCGGCGCCCGCCAGAAGGCACCCAGCGGCCCCAGCCCCGGCATCCGCACACCCATGGAGCACCGGTAGGAGGGGATGAGGTCCCCGATCCGCACCGCGCCCCACAACCCCGAGAACACCAGCAGCCACTCCTGCGCCCGGGCCCGGGCTGCGGCGTCCAGTGTGGCAAGGTCCAGGGCCTCGTAGAGCACCCCGGTGTAGACCTCGCCGGCGGGCCGGGTGCCGGCCTCCCGCAGCCCGGCGTTCTTGGCGACCTCGCCCCGCAGCCCCGCACTGAGCCCGAGGACCTCACGGGCCTTGTCCTCGTCACCCCGGCACAGCTCCACCAGTTCCGCGAGCACCGCCTCGCGCGCCTCGGTCAGCCCGGGCAGCGCCAGGCCGGCAGGGCGCACCGGCGCGCCCTCCCCACCGGGTGCCTTCCCCTCGGACGGCGGCAGCAGTACGAGCACGACGGTCTCCTCGCGGACGATGCGGACGGCTGGACGGGACACCGGCTGCTCGGGCCGGGCCGGGACCGAGCCTAAGGGGTCCTTGCCATATGAGCGTCCGATGAGGTCGCGTGGTCCGGTGCCGTGCATCGCAAGGCGCCGGAGAGTCCTCGTAGCGGAGCTACCAGGGCTTTTCGGCAACGCCGCGAGGTGCGGTGCCTGACCACGCGGCCCGGGCGGGCATATGGCAAGGACCCCTGAGGGGCGGCTGCCCGGGCCCGTGCCGGACGGTGGGCGGCCGACGGGGGCGGAGGACGCGGGGTGCGCGGCGGGTACCATGGTCGGCACGGCGGACGAGCCGGCCGGGCGGCCGCGTGGGGACTTCGGTCCCCCCGAGGAACGTCCGGGCTCCACACGGCAGGGTGGTGGGTAACGCCCACCCGGGGTGACCCGCGGGACAGTGCCACAGAAAGCAGACCGCCGGAGGCCGCAAGGCCCCCGGTAAGGGTGAAACGGTGGTGTAAGAGACCACCAGCCTCCGAGGTGACTCGGAGGGCTCGGTAAACCCCACCCGGAGCAAGGTCAAGAGGGGTCCTCGGCAGAGGGCCCTGCGCGGACGACTGAGGGCTGCCCGCCCGAGTCCGCGGGTAGACCGCTGGAGGCTGCCGGCAACGGCAGCCGTAGATGGATGGCCGCCTCCCCCCGGGCCGCGAGGGCCGGGGGAGACAGAACCCGGCGTACAGGCCGACTCGTCCGCCACAGAGCCCGACAGTGCCCCCGATCAGCGAATGCGCCGGTCGGGGGCGCTGCTTTCGCAACGGGGACTGGTCCGGCCCCCGGCCCGCGGCGGCTCGGGCCGCTCCTGCAGCCTGCCCGGCCTCCGCCTGCTTCCCCGCCCCGGCCGGCGACGCCGTCCCCTGGCCCGGGACCGCGGGCAGTCGGCACCGGAACGACGGGAAAGGGGCGCAGAGGCTTCCGTGCGTAGAAGCGGCTGCTGAGGGTCACCCGGCCTCCCGACCATCCGTGTCCGAGACTGGGAGGGCCGTCATGCCTGCCGGTTCCAGCAAGAAGCGTGAGCGCCAGTACGAGAAGATCAAGGACAGCAGCAAGGCCAGGGGGGCCGGTGAGGGGCGCGCCAAGGAGATCGCGGCGCGCACCGTCAACAAGGAGCGGGCCCGCGCCGGTGAGGCCCGGCAGGCGAGCAGGACCTCCACCCAGGACCCCAAGTCCGCCCCGCAGCGCGGCGGCCAGCGGTCCGGTAACCGGGTCGGGCCGAAGGGGCCCACGCGCGACCAGCTCTACAACGAGGCACGGCAGCGCAACGTGGAAGGCCGCTCGCACATGACCAAGGACGAGCTGGCCAAGGCGCTGGGCCGGTGAGCGGAGCGAGGAGTCCTCGCGGCCGGCGGTAGCGGGAGCGCGCCCGGAGACAGCGGGCGCTCGCACCTCGCGGTCGGTCGCACCTCGCGGTCGGGCACGCCTCTGCGGCTCGCCGGAGAGGCGGCCGGGAAGGTGTGGCCGACCGCTTCCGGCTGTTCGGCTTCGGCTGCCACCTGCGGCAGGCCCCGAGGGACAGGCGGCAGGGCCGCGTACGGCAAGGGCACAGGTGGCCGTGTCGGCTGACAGGGTTCCGCGGTGCTCCGCACCCCCATCCCGCTTCGAAACTTTCGCTCAGGTGGCTCGTGCGCGCCGTGGCATATTTGGCGTCCGGCTCGTCAGATGAGCCCTGAGTCGGTGCATCGCGTCCTTGAGCTGTGGTGTTGCCGACTCCCCCTGCGTCGCGGCCACTTCCGGTATTTCGCAATGCTTGCGAGAACCGTTGACAAGCCCGGAGCCCGGGACCAACCTGTCGCCGTCGGCAGCCCCCGCTGTCGACCCGGGTCACCCGCGCGACCCGGCCTCCCGGTCGTCGACCGCGCTGTCGACGGCTGCCCACGTGCCCGACGCCGCCGCGCGGACGGCGTTTCCCCGGCCATCGGCAGGCCCGCCGGTTCGTCCCACGCTGCCTGGCCTCCCGTCAGTCGTCACAGGAGGAGACACCATGTTCAGGAACGACACCCCCGCCGTTTCGCTCGGCCGCAGAGGCTTCCTCTCCGGCGCCGGCGCGTTGGCGCTCGGCGCGACCGGGCTGCTGCTGCCGGGCACCGCGCGCGCCGACACGACCATCACCACGAACCAGACGGGCACCAACAACGGGTTCTACTACTCGTTCTGGACCGACGGTGGCGGGTCCGTCGCCATGAACCTCGGGTCCGGGGGCAACTACGGCACCTCGTGGACCAACTGCGGCAACTTCGTCGCCGGCAAGGGCTGGGCCAACGGCGGACGCCGGACCGTCAACTACTCGGGGAGCTTCAACCCGTCGGGAAACTCCTACCTCTCGCTCTACGGGTGGACGAGCAACCCGCTCGTGGAGTACTACATCGTCGACAGCTGGGGCACCTACCGGCCCACCGGGACCTTCAAGGGCACGGTCTCCAGTGACGGCGGCACGTACGACATCTACGAGACGACGCGGTACAACGCCCCCTCCGTCGAGGGCACCAGGACCTTCAACCAGTACTGGAGCGTCCGGCAGTCCAAGCGGACGGGCGGCACCATCACCACCGGCAACCACTTCGACGCCTGGGCCCGGTACGGGATGAACATGGGGAGCTTCAACTACTACATGATCCTCGCGACGGAGGGTTACCAGAGCAGCGGAAGTTCCAACATCTCGGTGAGCGGCTGAGGTTCCCCCCAGGCTCCCACCAGGCCGCCCCGTCAGACCGTCCCCTCAGTGCGTCCCGGCAACCGGGACCCCGGAGTCCGTACGGACCGGCCTGTGAACCTCCTCGGGACCGCGACCCCTGTGGCGCGGCGGCACCATGCCGTCGCACCACAGGGGTTTGCCGTCGCACCACCAGGGGTTTCACGTCCCGGGCGGGTGTCCGGGGGCCGCCCTGCGGGGTGGGCGCGGCACCGGGGTAAATCCCCCGGAGTGCGTGCGGAGGACTCGGGTAACCGGTGGAACGAAGCACCCTACGAGAGGAGTGGACGTGTCCGCCTCACTGATCGAAGCAGTCGACCTCGAGGCGCCCGTGGGCGTGGCCTGGGACATCTGGAGCGACGTCACGCGCTGGCCCGCCTTCCTCAGCCACGTCCGGGACGTGGAGCCGATGGGCGAGGGCCGCTTCGCCTGGCGACTCGACCTTCCCGGCGCCGACAAGAGCTTCGTCGCCGAACTCACCGAGGTCGTGCCGCAGGAGCGCATCGCCTGGCGGACGACCGACGGCGTGCAGCACGCGGGCGTGGTGACCTTCCACCACGTCACCGACACCACCAGCCGCGTCACCCTCCAGATCGAGTACGACCCGAAGGGCTTCGTCGAGCGGCTGGGCGCACTGACCAACCTGGACTCGACACTGACCAACTACGACCTGGGCGAGTTCCAGAAGATGGCCGAGGTCGCCGCCGGTACGCGTGCTCCGGAGGGCGCCCACCACGTCGGGTGAGCGGAGGCGACGGCGGCCTCGCGGTCCGGTCCGCACCGGGACGGCCGTTGCCGGACGCCGCCGGCCTGCCGCTCCGCGTGCCCCCGGCCTCCCCGCAGGTGGCCGGGGGCACGGCTGCGTGTCGCCGCAGCGGGAGCGCCCGGCCCGGGCCCCACGCACCTCACCCGCCGTGCCGCTCCGGTTCCTCGGCGAGCAGTTCCAGCACCGGGACGGCCTCGTGCAGGACGCGGCGCTGCTCGGCTGACAGCCTCACCAGGCGGTCGGTGAGGAGCTCCGAGCGCCGGCGGCGCACCCGGGCCAGCACCTCGTGGCCGTGCGGTGTGACGCTGATGTGCTGCGAGCGCCGGTCGTGGGGGTCGGGCTCCTTGGCGAGCAGGTCCCTCGTCTCCAGGGAGGCGACCGTGCGGATCATCGACGGGGCCGAGACCTGTTCGCGGGCGGCCAGTTCCCCCAGCCGCAGCGGGCCGTACTCGGCCACCCGCGCCAGCGCGGAGAGCTGGGCGAAGGTGAGGTCCTGGTCGCCGGAGGCCTGCACCATCTGCCGGTACAGGCGCGCGATGGCCAGTCGCAGTCGCGAGGTGTCGGCGGGGTCCGGCCCCTGCTCGTCGGTCATCGGTCCTCGCGCGGGTGACGGTCAACTGGTGGTCTTCTGGACCTCGGGGTCCGCATCCCTCAAGGTAACCTCCACGCCCTGCGCCGCGGTACGCCGACCACGCACCAGCGACGCGGCGGCAGCCACCAGCGACATGGCGATGGCGAGCCAGAACACCACGATCAGGCCCTGGTGGAAGGGGCCCGCTATCAGGTGCGGGAAGAACTGCCGGCCCGTCAGCGCGTGGGCATGGGCGGCCGGGAGGTGGTGCAGTGTCGAGGAGCCCAGCAGCTGCTGGATCGGGTTGTAACCGAGGAAGGCGGCGAAGAGCAGCCCGACCGGCGGCAGCGCGGCGATCGAGTCCGCGGTGGCCGTCGGCACGCCCTGGGCGGTGAGTCCCGAGCTCAGCGCGTGCGGCAGCGAGCCGGCCAGCCCCGCCACCATCAGCGAGAAGAAGACGCCGATGGACAGCACCATGCCGGCGTTCTGGAACGTCGAGCGCATGCCGGACGCCGCGCCGCGGGCCTCCGCCGGCGCACTGGACATGATCAGCGAGGTGTTGGGGGCCGCGTAGAGGCCGCCGCCCACGCCGTTGACGAAGATCAGGGCGGCGAAGACCGGGTAGCCGAAGTCGGTCGGGACGAGCAGCAGCCCGGCGAAGGACGCCGCCATCACCACCAGGCCGCCGGCCGCGAAGAGCCGGGCCCCGTAGCGGTCGGAGAGATGGCCGGCGAGCGGTCCGGCCAGCAGGAAGCCGATGGTGAGCGGGACCATGTAGATGCCCGCCCACAGCGGGGTGTCCTCGTACCGGTAGCCGTGCAGCGGCAGCCAGATGCCCTGCAACCAGATGATCAGCATGAACTGCAGTCCGCCGCGGGCCACCGAGCCCAGCAGGGTGGCCGCGTTGCCGCCGGAGAACGAGGCCGAACGGAACAGCCGCAGCGGGAACATGGGCTCCGCGACCCGGCTCTCGACCAGGCAGAACACGGCGAGCACCAGGACGCCGCCGATCAGGCCGGCCAGCACCCACGGGTTGCCCCAGCCCATGGTGTGGCCGCCGTAGGGCTGGATGCCGTAGGTGATGCCGGCGAGCAGCGCGGTCAGGCCGACGGCGAAGGTGACGTTGCCCCACCAGTCGATGGCCGCCGGCCGCCGCTCCCCGCGGTCGTGCAGCGAGCGGTAGGCCCACAGGGTGCCGATGACGCCGATCGGCACGTTCACCCAGAAGATGGTCCGCCAGTTCCACTCGGCCAGGACGCCGCCCAGGACGAGGCCGACGAACTGGCCGGCGATGGCCGCGACCACGTTGACGCCCAGCGCCATGCCGCGCTGCCGCGCCGGGAAGGCATCGGTGATGATCGCCGCCGAGTTGGCCATCAGCATCGCCCCGCCGACCGCCTGGGCGACCCGCCACCCGATGAGCCACAGCGCCCCCGGGCCGCCGTCGAACGGGTCGAGGGAGAGGGCGATGGAGGTGAGGGTGAAGACGGCGAAGCCCGCGTTGTAGATCTTCACCCGGCCGTAGAGGTCGCCGAGGCGGCCGAGCGTCACCACGAGCACCGCCGTGACCAGCATGTAGCCCATCAGCATCCACAGCAGGTAGCTGACGTTGCCGGGCTCCAGCGGGTCGAGGTGGATGCCGTTGAAGATGGCCGGCAGGGAGATCAGCACGATCGAGGAGTTGATCGTGGCGATGAGCGTGCCCAGGGTCGTGTTGGACAACGCGACCCATTTGTAGTGCGGATGATCCAGTCCCACCGTGCGCATCGCGGAGCCCCCTCGGTGAAAGTTAGCTTACGTAAGCTAATGATGTGGCGGCCGGTGACGGCTCGCAAGACTGTCCTGAAAGGGGTCGGGGGGGCGGGGGAGCGTCCCCCGGTTTGCCGTGCGCCCGCGCGTCCCGCGTGCGCGCCGGTGTCCGCCCCTCCGGGGAGGCCGCCCCGGGCCGCCCGGACGGTGGCGTGGGCGGGGCCGCACGGTGGCGTGGACGGGGCCGGACGCGTCCCGGTGCCCAACACTCCTGCCACTGACGGGAGTCGGCGTCCGGGTGGCGAAAAGTGATGGGGGGTGGGGTGGGGGTCGTGACACCATGGTGTCCACACCTATTCCCTCGGAGACACACATGACGGAGCCCGGCCACGCCACGGCCGAGACCCACCACTCAGACATATCGGACGCACCGGACGCGTCCCCGCGCCCGACCGGGAAGCCGCACCCTGCGTCCCCGATCGTCGCCTCCTCCCGCACCGCCGGCGCGACGCAGACCCGCGCCACGGTCCCGACCTCCACCCCCGCCGCCCGCCGGACGGGCCTGCTGGTCACCCTGCTGCTCGGCGGCCTCACCGCCGTCCCGCCGCTGTCGATGGACATGTACCTGCCGTCGCTGCCGGCGGTCACCGACGGTCTGCACACCTCCGCCGCCACCGCCCAGCTCACCCTCACCGGCTGCCTCGCCGGCATGGCCGTCGGACAGATGATCGTCGGCCCCATGAGCGACAAGTGGGGCCGACGCCGTCCCCTCCTCATCGGCATGGTCATCTACGTCGTGGCGACCGCCCTGTGCGCGCTCTCGCCCAACGTGGGCCTGCTGGTCGCCGCCCGCCTGATCCAGGGCCTCGCCGGCGCCGCCGGCATCGTCATCTCCCGCGCCGTCGTCCGCGACCTCTACGACGGCCTGGCCATGGCCCGCTTCTTCTCCACCCTCATGCTGATCTCCGGTGTGGCGCCCGTGGTGGCACCGCTCATCGGCGGCCAGATCCTCCGGTTCACCGACTGGCGGGGGGTGTTCGTCCTCCTCACCGTCGTCGGCACCCTGCTCACCCTGCTGGTCTGGCGCCGCCTCCACGAGACGCTGCCGCCCGCCGCCCGCCACGACGGCGGACTGGGCGACGCCGTGCGCACCATCCGCTCCCTGCTCGCCGACCGGGTCTTCGCGGGCTACATGCTCTGCGGCGCCTTCGGCTTCGCGGCGCTGTTCGCCTACGTCTCCGCCTCGCCGTTCGTGATCCAGGAGATCTACGGCGCCTCGCCGCAGACCTTCAGCCTGCTGTTCGGCGTCAACTCCGTCGGCCTGGTCCTGGTCGGACAGCTCAACGGCAAGGTCCTGGTGGGGCGGGTCAGCCTCGACCGGGTCCTGACCGTCGGCCTCGTCCTGATCGCCCTCGCCGCCGCCGCACTGCTGGTGATGGCGAGCGGGGTGTTCGGGCACGCGGGGCTGTTCCCGATCGCCGCCGGCCTGTTCGTGCTGATGTCCTCGATGGGCCTGGTCATGCCCAGCACCAACACCCAGGGGCTGCTGCGCACCCCGCACGCCGCCGGTTCGGCCTCGGCGCTGCTGGGCACCTCCACCTTCCTCATGGGGTCGGTGGCCTCCCCGCTGGTGGGCATCGCCGGTGAGCGCACCGCCGTGCCGATGGCCCTCGTCCAGCTCTGCTGCGCGCTCCTGGCGCTCGGCTGCTTCCTCCTCCTGTGCCGTCCGTGGCAGCGCAGGGGCGAGGCGGTCACCGTCTGACGGGAGCCGCAGGGGCCTCTTCGCCGACCGGCGGAAGGGGCCCCTGCGGCCCAGCGGCAAACGCCCTTCGAGGCGGCGGCCGGCGGTCCGGACGGGCCCGGGGCGGGCCGTAGAATTGCCCGAATGCACGAGGAACTGCGCGCCGCACTGGCCGGCCTGCTCGACGGCCTGCCGCCCCGGCGCGCCGCGCAGGCGGTGGAGCGGCTCATGACCCACTACCGCGGCCGCACGCCCACCGACGCGCCCGTGCTGCGCGATCGTGCCGACGCCGTCGCCTACGCCGCCTACCGCATGCCCGCCACCTTCGAGGCCGTGCACGCCGCACTGGCCGCCGTGGCCCGCCGCGCCCCCGACTGGACGCCCACCGGCCACATCGACGTCGGCGGCGGCACCGGCGCGGCCACCTGGGCCGCCGCCGACGTCTGGCCCGAGGTGCGCACCACCGTCCTGGACTGGGCCGAGCCGGCGCTGGAACTCGGCCGGGAGCTGGCCGCCGGCACCCTCCCGGACGTCCGCTGGCACCGCCAGGCGGTCGGCGCGGGCCTGGCGCTGCCGGCCGGCACCGACCTGGTGACCGTCTCCTACGTCCTGGGCGAACTGCGCGAGAGCGACCGCCACACCCTCGTCGACGAGGCCGCCCGCGCCGCCACCACCGTCGTCGTGGTCGAGCCCGGCACCCCGGAGGGGTTCCGCAGGATCCGGGCCGCCCGCGACCGGCTGCTCGCCGCCGGCCTGCACGTCCTCGCGCCCTGCCCGCACAGCGCCGCCTGCCCCATGCCCGAGGAGGCGGACCCCGCCCGGGGCGGTGACTGGTGCCACTTCGCCGCCCGCGTCAGCCGCTCCGCGCTGCACCGCCGGGTCAAGCAGGGCTCCCTCGCCTACGAGGACGAGAAGTACGCCTACGTCGCGGCGACCCGCGCCGACCGGCCTGCCGCCGCCGCCCGCGTCGTCCGCCGCCCCCAGCAGCCCAAGGGCCAGGTACTCCTGGACCTCTGCACGCCCGAGGGCCTGACACGCACCACTGTCACCAAGCGCCACGGCGAGCGCTACCGCACCGCCCGCAACCTGGCGTGGGGCGCGGAGTGGGACACCTCACCCGGCGACTGAGTCACCGGCGCGGCGAGCCCGGCGCGGGCCTCCCGACGACGCGACGGCACGGGGCGATGCGGGCTGAGCGGTGCCACCCGGCGCAAACCGGAGGAAACGCCTCGCGGAGCCGGACTGCCGCCCACCGGGAACCGCCTCGCGGCGCCGGCCGCGGCCCGCGCGCGGGGCCCGGCCCGTCCGCGGGAGGCGGCGCGGTTCCCCCGGCCGGGCCGGCCCGGGCGGCGCATCGCCCCGGGCCCCCGTCCGGCCTGCCCGCCGGCCCCGTCGACCGCGTCCGCCGGCCCCCGCGAACCGTTCCCACCGGCCCGAATCCGGCCTCGGCTCACCTCGCGCCCGTGATGGTGGCAGCATGGGGGCCAGACCACCGCACGCGAAGGCAGGGGATACATGGAACGCATGAGCAGGTTCTCCCAGTGGCTGCGGCGGTCCCGGGACGCCGCGAGTGGTGCCGGCGCGGACGCGGGGACAGCGGACGCGAGGGGCCGTGAGGACCTGCTGCTGGCGGCCGCCGCCGCCGGCTTCCCCGTGGCGCCCGCCGCCCACCCCTCCGGCTACGGTTGCTCCTGTGAACGCGTCGGGTGTCCGACGCCGGGCCGGCACCCGGTCTCCTTCGGCTGGCAGACCGTCGCCACCACTGACCGCGCGACCGTCGAGGGCTGGCTCCGCAAGTACCCGCAGGCCAACTTCGTCACCGCCACCGGGATGGCCCACGATGTGCTGGACGTACCCGTCGAGGCGGGCAGGGCCGCCCTGGAGCGGCTGGACGCCGCCGGCGTCGAGGTCGGACCGGTGGCCCTCAGCGGGGACGGGGTGCGTGAGGGGCGGATGCTCTTCTTCACCGCGACCCGCGGCACCCCGGACGACGAGGACGAGTGGTGGCCCTGCGAGCTGGACTGCCACCCGGAGACGATGGACGAGCACCCGGGCCTGCGCTGGCACTGCCGGGGCAGCTACGTCCTGTTGCCGCCCTCGCGACTGCCGGGCGAGCAGCCGCCCGTGACCTGGCTGCGCGCCCCCGAGCTTGCCCTGCCCGACCCGCTCACCCTGCTGGGCTCGCTGACCGACGCCTGCGCCGAGTTCGCCGGACGCTACGACGGTGAGGAAGCCGCGGCCTGGCCCATCGGCCGCTGACACCGCTCCGGGCGGCCCCGGGCCACGGGCGGGCCGTGCCGAGTCGGCCGGTGCCGGGCGGGGTCCCTCAGAGCATGGTCGCGGAGATCAGCTGCGGGAGGTGGGAGAGCACCTGGATGCGGTTCTGCGAGCCCTTCGGCGGCACCATCGCCATCTGCTGCGTGACCTTGGTGAGCATGATCGCGTTCGACTTCTTGGCCGGGTTCGTCAGCAGGGCCTTCGCATCCGCTGCCGGGTTGACCATCGACGTGGGGGGCAGCGTCGTCTTCTGGTGCAGGTCGGTCGCGAAGAAGACCAGCGCCCCGCCGTTCTTCGTGCGCAACGCCATGGGCGGGAACTTCGACGCCTGGTCGTCCCACTGCAGGTTCTGTCCCGGCACGCTGTTCAACCGCCGGCGCGACTGCAGCAGGCCCGTGGTGGCCGGTCCCGGCGCGAAGTCGGTGCCCTTCTGGGTGGTCAGGTAGTCGGTGTACGTGCCGGCGAGGTCGCTGGGGGAGGTGCGTACCTTCGCGTCGTCACCGGGTCGCCGCGGAACCGTCTGCGCGTAGCCGTCGGCGTCGGTTTTGAACTGGGGTCCCGGCGTGTTCTTGGCGATGCCCTCCAAGTAGGCCGCCTTCCACGGCGACTTGACGTCGTCACGGGTGAAGAGCAGGTACCAGTGCGGGGTGTTGCCGTAGTTGCTGATGGCGTCGGCCACGAAGAACTTGGGCCACCCGGCCTGCCGGGGCACCGTGAAGTGGGCGTTGCTGAGCGTCATCGGCACGAAGTGGGGCGGGCCGTCGGGGTACTTGGCATGGTTGATCTTCGTCTGCGCCCGGTCCTGCTCCGCCAACGGGCCGGTCTCCCAGCTGAAGTCGGACTTCGCGTCGAAGGTGCGGTTGACCGCGTTGTACTGGGTGACGTAGTGCTTCAGCGCCTTGGCGGCCTCCCCCTTGGACACGGCGGGGATCATTTCCCGCTCGCCGTGCACCGTCATGCAGCCGCCGAGGCTCACTACGGCGGCGCTCGCTACCGCCAGGCTGACGGGCACCCGCAACGGTGACCTGCGTGTCATGGGGCTCGGGCTCCTTCTGGGGCGACCGGGGGCGGCCGGCGCTGACGCGGCAGCCGCCCGGGGAGGCACGATTGCGCCGCAACACTACCCGCCCCGAGGCCCCGAGCCGGATACCGGGACCGAAGAGGGAGTCCACACCGTGACCTACGCCGTGCGGCGGCGAGTTCACTGCAGGCCCCGCCGGACACCGCGTCCCGGGCGCGGCCCGCGGCGGCCGGCACCCGGGACGGGGCGGAGGGGTCGGCGGAAGGGTCAGGGGAGCGTCAGGACGTCGGCCCCGGTCTCCGTCACCACCAGGGTGTGCTCGAACTGGGCGGTGCGGCGGCGGTCCTTGGTGACGACCGTCCACCCGTCGTCCCACATGTCGTAGTCGTGACTGCCCAGCGTCAGCATCGGCTCGATGGTGAACGTCATGCCGGGCTTCATCACGGTCGTGTGGTGGGGGCTGTCGTAGTGCGGGACGACCAGGCCGGAGTGGAAGGAGGAGTTGATGCCGTGACCGGTGAAGTCCCGCACCACGCCGTAACCGAACCGCTTGGCGTAGGACTCGATGACCCGGCCGATGATGTTGATCTGGCGGCCCGGCTTCACCGCCTTGATCGCGCGGTTGAGCGACTCCCGGGTCCGCTCGACCAGCAGGCGCGACTCCTCGTCGACCTCGCCGCACAGGTAGGTGGCGTTGTTGTCGCCGTGCACGCCGCCGATGTAGGCCGTCACGTCGAGGTTCACGATGTCGCCGTCGCGCAGGACGGTGGAGTCGGGGATGCCGTGGCAGATGACCTCGTTGACCGAGGAGCACAGGGACTTGGGGAAGCCGCGGTAGCCGAGGGTCGAGGGGTACGCGCCGTGGTCGCACATGTACGCGTGGGCGACCCGGTCCAGCTCGTCCGTGGTCACGCCGGGGGCGATCAGCTTGGCCGCCTCCTCCATCGCCTGGGCGGCGATACGGCCGGCGACGCGCATCTTCTCGATCGTTTCGGCGTCCTGCACCTCCGGCCCGGTGTACGGCGTCGGGGCGTCCTTGCCGACGTACTCGGGGCGGGCGATGGACGACGGTACGGGCAGGGTGGGCGAGACGGTCCCGGGGACCACGAGCGACTGGCCAGACATGTCAGCGAGTGTAATCGCGGCTGTTCGGGCAGGATGCCGGAGTAAGGCGTTACCGCCGGGCCCCCGAGCCGCGGGCCCGGTCGCGCAGGCACCCGGGAGGCGTGATGGCCCTGTTCAAGAGACGCACGGTGGGCAAGGCCGGCGAGTGGTACTACTGCCTGCACCACCAGACGGTCGAGGAGGGCCCCCAGTGCCGGGCCGCCGACCGCTTCGGCCCGTACGGCACCCGCGAGGAGGCCGCGCACGCCATGGAGACCGCCCGCCAGCGCAACCTGCAGTGGGACACCGACGAGCGGTGGCACGACCGGGGCGGCGCCGGCGAGGCGGGCGAGTAGGGCCCAAGGCGCAGCGTTCCCCCTGAGCCCCGGCACCCGGCCCGGGGCGCCGGACGCCGGCCGGCGCTCACACCTGTGCCGCACCGGCCTCCGGTTCGCAGGCGGCGGCCTGCGGAACGGTCGCCGGCGGCGGCGCGGCCTCCGGCGCGGCGGGCGGCGCCCCCGGCCGGGCCGGATGCCCGGCGGTGCGGTCGTCGTACGCCGTCAGCCGGGGCAGCGCCAGCGCCAGCAGGCCCACGACCGCCACGCACAGCGCCCCGCCCGACCAGACGGCGGTGCGGGCGCCGGTGAGCGCCGCGACGGCTCCGGCCCGCGCCTGGCCCAGCTGCGGCCCGGCGGTGAAGGACAGCACCTCGATGCCGGCGAGACGGCCGCGCAGCCCGTCCGGGACGGTCCGGTTCCACAGCGTGGAGCGGAAGACGCCGCTGACCATGTCGCAGCCCCCGGCCGCCGCCAGCAGCAGGAGCACCAGCCACAGCGGCCCGCCGCAGCCCGCCAGGGCGGTGCACAGGCCGAAACCGGCCGCCGCGAGGACCACCGCCCGGCCGTGCCGGTGCACCCGCGAGGTCCAGCCACTGGTCGCACCGACCAGCAACGCCCCCACCGGGACCGTCGCGTACAGCAGGCCCAGGGCCCAGGGCGCGTGGAGGTCGTCGGCGAGGAAGGGGAGCACCGCCGTGGGCAGCGCCAGGAACATCGCGGCCAGGTCCACCACGTAGGTGCCGAGCAGGTCCTTGCGGCCCCAGGCGTACCGCGCGCCCTCGGCGAGGCTCCGCAGCCCCGGCGGCCCGGCGCCGGGCGCGGGCGGCACGGGGGCGATGCGGGCGACGAACGCCACCGACACCGCGAAGGTGGCGGCGTCCACCGCGTAGGCCGCGCCCGTCCCCGCGGAGGCCACCAGCAGGCCGCCGAGGGCGGGCCCGGCGATCCCGCCCAGCTGCCAGCTGGCGCCCTTCAACGCCGCGGCGGCGGCGAGGTGTTCGGGGGCCACCACCCGCGGCATGATGGCGTCGAGCGCCGGCCGCTGGAGGCCGCTCAGGGCACTTGACGCCGCCGCCACGAGGTAGAGCGGCCAGAGGGCCGGCCGGGGCACCAGGCTGTCGGCCAGCAGCACCAGGGAGAGCAGCCCGAGCAGCACCTCGGTCCACAGCACCAGCCGTCTGCGGTCCACCGCGTCGGCCAGCGCGCCCCCGTACAGCCCGCAGGCCAGCAGCGGCACCAGCTCGACCAGGCCCGTCGCCCCGACCGCCCACGCCGAGCCCGTCAACTCCTTGAGCTGCAACGGGACCGCCACGAAGGTGAGGAAGCCGCCGAACATCGACACCGCCCCCGAGCACCACAGGAGCCGGAAGTCCCGGGAGGCCCGCCACGGCGTCAGGTCGGGCAGCACCGCCGCCGGCAGCCGGAACCCGCGGCGGGGGCGGCGGTTGGCGGGAAGGGGGTGGGTCACCAGGGGATCGTCCCGGCGGGGCGGCGCGGCGGCAACGGGTTTTCCGGTGCGCCGGCCGGACCCGCGCCGCCCTCACCAGCGGGTCGAGGGCGGGTCGGTGAGCTGGTCGGCGAGGCGGGCGAGGCGGTCCCGGAAGCGGCGGCGACCACGCGGCGCGGGCTGCCCGTTCTCGCCCGCCGCGGCGCTCACCAGGTGCTGGACCATGTCGAGGTCGAGGTCGGTGCGGGGCGCGGGGGAGCCGCGGTCCTCGGTGCCGGCGGCCGGTCCCCTCGCCCCCTCGCCGGTGGGGACACCACCGCGCGGCGGCGGGAGCACCGGGTCGTGCGGGGAGGCGGCCGGCGTGTCAGGGCCCGCACCGGGGGCCGGCGGGAGGAACGGGGGCGGCGCCGCCAGGGCCTCGTGCGCCAGGGCGTGCAGCTCCCGGTCGCCGCTGTCGAGGACCAGCACCGTGGCGCCGCCGCGGCGCGCGTCGTGGACGTGTTCCAGGAGCCCCGGGTCGGCCGCGGTGGGCGTCACCACCAGCAGGGTCCGGCCCCGGCCTGCCGACCTGAGGCGGTCCAGGCCCACCGAGAGGTGGGCCGGGGCCCGGGGCGGGACGCGGTGGCGCACCAGGACCGGGGACAGCTCCGGCAGGCCCGCCCAGGCCGCCTCGTCGTCGAGGTGGGCCGCCATGTGCCAGGGCTCGTAGCCCTCGCTGCCCACCAGCAGCAGCCCGCCACCGTAGGCCGTCACGGCGGCCCGCAGCGAACCGGCGAAACGGCGGGTGTCCTGCACCCACGGTGTCCCGGCGAGAACCTCCCGCAGGAGAGCGACACGTACGGCGTCCATGGGCGCGCATGATGCCGCACCGGCCCCCCGTGGCGGGCCCGGACGCCGCGCCGTCACCCGATAGGGGTGGTGCGTCCGGGCCGCGGTCCGCGGCGGAGGTCACCGCACGGGCGGTACGGCCTCCTGCGTCCCGGCCCCCGCGCCTGCCCCGACCGCCGGACCGGTCCCGGTGAGGGACGCCCCGGGCGCCAGGTGGTCGCGCGGCAGGTCCGGGTTGAGCCGGTGGTGGAGCCGGCCGGGCACGTCGAAGCCGACGAGGACGATGACCACCAGCGTCAGCCCCGAGGTCAGCACCGCCAGCGAGGTGCCCAGCGGCATGCCCTCGGCCAGTTTCGCGCCCAGCACGGGGGCGACGGCGCCGCCCAGCGCCCCCACGTTGTAGGTGAACCCGAGTGCGGCGCCCCGGCTCCCGGTGGGGAAGTGGCCGCCGATGTAGCGGGGCAGCAGACCGGAGATGCCCGCGCTGAGCGCCTGGAGGACGAAGAGGAGCAGGCCGAGCAGCAGGAGGCTGTCGCGGGTGGCGAAGACCGGGAAGACGACGGCCAGGGAGGCGAGCAGGGTGATCGCGTACGCCTTGGAGGAGCCCAGCCGGTCGCCGACGAAGCCCGCGACCCAGCAGCCGACCACGGTGCCGAAGCCGGCCCAGTACAGGACGTCCGTCACCTGCCCGGCGCCGTAGTGCAGATCGGTCTTGAGGTAGGTCGGCAGCAGCGCCTGGATCGGCCAGCTGTAGAGGAACGCGGCGAAGACGGTCACCAGCAGCGAGAGGTACAGCAGCCAGCCGCGCCGGCCGCCGAGCTGCACTGCCAGGCTCCCGATGCACAGCGTCGCCACGAGCGCGAGGACGGGCACCAGCCCGGTGCCGGCCGGGGTGAAGACGCAGAACAGGCTGACCGAGGCCGCGGCCATGACCACGACGTTGAGCGTCGCCCTGGCCGGGGTCGCGAAGAGCGGGCGGAACGGGTTGGGGCGGGTGCCCCGCTCACCGACGGCGGCCTCCCACTCGTCCGCCTCGGGCAGCGACCGGCGGATCCAGAGGGCCACCAGGACCGGCACCAGGCCGAGGTAGAACATCCAGCGCCAGCCCCAGTGCGGGACCACCCACTCGTAGACCTGGGCGGCCAGCACCGTGCCGACGTAGTAGCCGGATATCAGGAACCCCGAGGCCCGGCCCCGCACCCGGGCCGGCCAGCGCTCCAGGACGTAGGTCGAACTCGCGCCGTACTCGCCCGCCATCCCCATGCCGATGGCGAGCCGGGCGACGAAGAGGCTGGTGTAGTCCCAGGCGAAACCGCAGGCGAAGGAGCCGAGCGAGTACAGCAGGATGCTGGTGACCATGGCGGCCCGGCGGCCGAAGCGGTCGCCGAGCGCACCGACGGCCGCGCCGCCCAGCCAGCGGCTGATGAACGCGGCCGAGACCAGACTGGCCGCCTGCACCGTGCTGAGCCCGAAGTCCTTGCTGATCTCGGTCAGGACGAGGGTGATGAGGACGAAGTCGAAGCCGTCCAGGAGGTAGCCGACCCACGCGGCGAACATCGAACGCCACTGGGATCTGCTCACCTCCCGGTACCAGGGCGGGTGCGGGGTCGTCGGCTGCGTCACGGTCTCTCCAGTCGGGCGGGCGCTCCTCGTCGAGCGCGGTGCGGGAGATGGCGCCGGCCCGCCCGGCGCACCGCGGGCGGGCCCGGGCCGGGTGCGGTGGTGCGGGCCGGGGTGGAGGTGCGGCGTCCCCGGGCCGAGGGGCCTCGGCGGAGGGCGAGGGGCCGCCCGGCCACCTGACCGGGGTCGGGCCGGCGGCGCACGGCAGCGGGCGGGGGCGGTCCACGGCCGTCTCGCGGAGCGGGAACTGCGGGCGGGCGGTGGCGGGATGGTCGATGACGCCCAGAAGGTACAGCGCCGTCCGGCATCCGCCCAGAGCCCAGGAGGAACCACCCCGGTCCGCCTCGCGTGCCGCGTCGACGACGTCGGACAGCGCGGCCGGCCGGTCCCGTCCGGCCGGGCCCCTGGGCGCCGCTGCGGACCCCGCCCGACGGACGAGCGGTCCGCCGGCAGCCGGGCCGGTCCGCACCACCCCGGGGAGGTCGTCACCAAAGGGCTCCCGGCGGCGTGGCAGGATCGCCACCATGACCACTTCTGACAACGCCCCAGCCCAGGACGCCGGTAAGCCGGCATCGAACGGTGACGCGAAGCCCAAGGCACCCGCCAAGGACCCCTGGGACCTCCCCGACGTCAGCGGCCTCGTCGTCGGCGTGCTCGGCGGCACCGGCGACCAGGGGCGGGGACTCGCCTACCGCCTGGCCCGGGCCGGCCAGAAGGTGATCGTCGGCTCCCGCTCCGCCGACCGCGCCCGCACGGCCGCCGAGGAGATCGGCTCCGGCGTCGAGGGGGCGGACAACGCGCACTGCGCCCGCCGATCCGACATCGTGATCGTCGCCGTGCCGTGGGAGGGCCACGAGGCGCTGCTCACCGCACTGCGCGAGGACCTGTCCGGCAAGCTCGTCGTCGACTGCGTCAACCCGCTCGGGTTCGACAAGAAGGGCGCCTACGCCCTGACCCCGGCCGAGGGCAGCGCCGCCGAACAGGCCGCCGCCCTGCTGCCCGACTCCCGGGTCGTCGCCGCCTTCCACCACCTCTCCGCCGTCCTGCTCCAGGACCCGGACGTGGAGCAGATCGACACCGACGTCATGGTCCTCGGTGAGAGCCGCGCCGACACCGACGTCGTCCAGGCGCTCGCCGGCCGCATCCCCGGCATGCGGGGCGTCTACTCCGGCCGGCTGCGCAACGCCCACCAGGTGGAGTCGCTGGTCGCCAACCTGATCTCGGCCAACCGCCGCTACAAGGCCCACGCGGGCCTGCGCCTCACCGACGTCTGAGCCCCTGGGCACCGGGCCGGCGGCGGTCGGCCCCGGCCCGGAGCGGGACGCCACCGGACATGAGGGACACTGGAAGCGCCGTAACCGCCCTCCCCCAGGAGTTCCGTCCATGCCCCCGGTGCCAGCGTCCCGCCCGGCCCAGCGCTTCGCGCTCTTCGCCGGCGCGCTCTGCGTCCTCGCCGTCGTCGCCGCCGTCATCTCCTTCGTGCAGGGCAGCTGGCTGGGCGTGGCATGGATCCTGGTGGCCGGTGTCACCAGCAACATGGCCTGGTACTACGTGCGGCGGCTGCGCCAGGAGAAGGCCGCGCAGGAGACCCCGGCGGCCGGCGAGGCGTGGACGGCAGGCGGCTGAGCGGGCAGGGCCGGTGCCGGGGCCGTGGAGCCCCCGCACGCATGCCCCGCACGGGTCACTGCCAGAACCGGAAGAGCCCGTTCCCCAGTGACGCGAGCTGCGGCGACACGCCGAAGACGCTGAACAGGTCGTAGACCCAGCCGAAGAAGAGCTCGTTGACGGCGGGGATCCACAGCACGAGGAAGACCGCCAGCAGCCCGAACCGGGAGATCGGCGCCAGCTGCTGCCGCACCTCGTAGGACAGCCACGGCTCGACGATGCCGTAACCGTCCAGGCCCGGCACCGGCAGCAGGTTCAGCAGGGTCGCGGTGACCTGGAGGAAGCCCAGGAAGCCGCAGGCCGCCGCGAAGGCGACCGGCGCCCCGGTGAGCACCCCCGTGCCCAGCGGTACCAGCAGGGCCGCGGCGCACAGCAGGTTGACCAGCGGCCCGACGGCCGAGACCAGGCTGTGCTTCCACCGGCCGGAGATCATCGCCCGCTCGATGTAGACCGCGCCGCCCGGCAGGCCGATGCCGCCGGCGATGATGAAGATCACCGGCAGGACGACGCTCAGCATCGCGTGGCTGTAGGCGAACGGGTTCAGCCGCAGGTACCCCTTGGCGGCCACCGTCACGTCACCGCCGTGGAACGCCGAGCGGGCGTGCGCGTACTCGTGCAGGCACAGCGAGATCACCCAGCCGGCCAGCACGAACACGAAGATCGCCAGTCGCGCCCCGGTGCCGTACGCGGTCCACGTCCCCCAGGCGGCGAGGGCGAAGACGGCGAGGAGGCCGAGGAAGACGGGGCTGACGCCGCCGCTTCGGGCGTTTGTCCGGCGGCGGCGGGCGTCGGTGAATGTCATGGTCCGGCCTTCGGCTCGTGCGGACGGGGCGGGCGCCGGCAGCCCTGCCGCCGGTGGCGGTGATCCTTCCACTCCCGGCGGCGGACCGGAACCCGACGCCCCACCACCCCGCCCGCCGCAGCAACCGCCCGGCAGGGCCGGGGCGGGCGGGGAGCGGCGGCGGGCCCGGTGCCGGGCGCGGGCAGGCAGCGGGGCGCGGGCCGCGGTCAGGCCCCGGTCACCCCGTCCACCCCTTCGCGCAGCAGGTCGGCGTGGCCGTTGTGCCGGGCGTACTCGTGGACCAGGTGGTGCATCACCAGCCGCAGCGAGACCGTCTCGTTCCAGCGGGGCTGGTGGGCGGTGACGTCCAGCGAGGGGGCCGCCGCCTCGATGCGCCGCGCGTGGGCGACCTCCTCCTGCCAGGCCGCGAACGCTTCCGCGCCGGTGGCCGCCGCGGTCTCGAAGGCGGCCTGGAAGTCGCCGTCCGCGGACCACACCAGCGGCAGGTCGCTCTCGCCGGCGATCGTCCGGCGGAACCAGGTGCGCTCCACCTCCGCCATGTGCCGCACCAGGCCCAGCAGCGAGAGCGCGGAGGAGGGCACCGAGCGCCTGCTCAGCTCCTCGTCGGTCAGGCCCTCGCACTTCATGGCGAGGGTGGCGCGGTGGTAGTCCAGGAAGCCCCTCAGGGTCTCGCGCTCGCCGCCGGTCAGCGGCGGCTCCGGGCGGGCGGTGGGCACGGGGCTGGAAACGGGCCGGGGTACGGGCTGGGACGCGGGCGTGGTGGTCACGAGGCTCCTCAGTACGGTGCGATCCGGTGCGGGACGGAGGGGAGTCCGACGGGTGCCGGGGCCGGCGAAGTGGCGGCCGGCGCCGGTTCCGCGCGCCGGAAGCCGGGGCGCCCGCTCACCGGTGCAGGGTGTCTACCGGCCGGGCCCGCCCACTGTCCAGCTCCCAGCCGTCCGGTCGTCCGCGCCCCTGGTCGCCCGTCCGCGCAACCGCCGGGGCCCGATGCCGTGGTCACCGTCCGAGCCCTGTGGTGCGTCCCGTCCTCACTGCCACACGCGGACGTAGTCGACGTACATCGTGGACGCCGGGCCGTAGGTCTCGTCGTGGATCGAACCGTCCGCCCAGCCGTCCAGCACCTCGTGCGAGAGGATCGGGAACTCGGAGACCTGGCTGATCAGTTGCGGGTCGGTGACGGTGCGGACCACCGTGCCGTCGTAGCGGAACTCCATCCTGGTGGCCGTCCAGCTGAGCCCGAAGGTGTGGTACCAGCTGCTGTGCAGCCCGGGCGCCGCCACCACCGTGGAGGAGGACCGGTGGTCCGCGCCGTAGCCGTCCCAGTGCAGGGTCGCCGAGTACCTGTCCGCCTGGTAGTTGGTCTCCGTGACGTCGGCCTCCATGCCGTCGCGTGCGGTTCCGTCGACGGCCCCGCCGGGCGTGAGGCCGGCGTCCGCCTGGAGCCACACCGCCGCCAGGTGGCCGTTGGTGGCGGCCGGGGTGTGGACGCGGGCCTCCAGGGTGCCGTGGGTGTAGGCGAACCTGCCCTGGCTGTCGATGCGTCCGCCGGCGAACTCGTGCGGCCCGAGCTGCCGGACGTCCAGGGCCAGCGCGCCCCGGGTGTCGGTACGCACGTCGGCAGGGTCGTAGGACCAGGTGTCGCCGGCTGCGGCGCCGTCCCGCTGCTGGTCGCGGGCGGTCCAGCGGGCGGAGCTGACGCTGTCCCCGTCGAACTCGTCACTGAAGACCAGGGTCTGGGCAGCCGCCTGCGCCGGGTCCACCCCCTCGGGGCGGACGCCGGCCGGTGTCGCGGGGTCGACCAGCGCGGACACCGCGGCGGGCCGGGCCCCCGCGGCCTGTGCCGGTACGGCCGGCAGGGCGGCGCAGGCGGCCAGTGCCGCGGCGGCGGCGCACAGGCGGGCGCGGAGAACCGCGGTGCGGCCAGGACGGCCTCGTGTCCGCATGACGTCACCCTTCGTCGGGCCGTGCGTGGGCAGGTCCGCCCCTGCGGCGGCGCGCAACACAGCCGGGACGCTGCGACCGTAGAGCACCCCGCGCCACGGGGACAGGGGGGCGACGGGACCTTCCGGGACCACCTCGCCCGGGCCGCACCCGGGCCCCGCCCCGTCCGGCCCGGGGCCCCGCCCCGCCTTCCGGCTCGGTGTTCCGGGTCGGCCCCGCGTCCGGCGCCCCCGTGCCCGACAATGGTCCGGTGCGCTACGCGATCCTCGGCACCACCCGGGCCCTGCGGGCCGACGGCACCTCCGTGGCCGTCGGCGGCCGGCGGCTGCGTGCCCTGCTGGCCGCGCTGGCACTGCGCCCGGGCCGCACCTTCGCCCCCGCGGTCCTGATCGCCGACGTGTGGGGCGCGCAGCCGCCCCGGGACGCCCCGGGCGCGCTCCAGGCGCTGGTGGGCCGGTTGCGCCGGGCGCTGGGCCCGGCGGCCGTGGCGTCCTCCCACGGCGGCTACCGGCTGGTCGCCGACGCCGACGACGTGGACCTCCACCGCTTCGAGCGGCTGACCCGCGAGGGGACCGAGGCGCTCGCCGCGGGCGATCCGGCGAAGGCCGCCGCGGTGCTGGAGGAGGGGCTGGCCCTGTGGCGTGGGGCCGCCGTGGCCGACCTGCCGGAGGCGCACGCCGAGGCGGCCCGCGCCGACGCCCGCCGGCTGGACGCCCAGCGGGCCCTGCACACCTGCCACCTCGAACTGGGGCTGGCCGAACACGCCCTGCCGGCCCTCACCGGGCTGTGCGAGGACCACCCGCTGGACGAGCCCCTCCAGGCCCTGCGGATACGCGCGCTGCGGGACGCCGGGCGACCCGCCGAGGCGCTGGCCTCCTACGACGCGGTCCGGCGCGACCTCGCCGACCGGCTCGGTGCCGACCCCGGTCCGGCGCTCCGCGCCCTGCACGCCGAACTCCTCGCGCCCCCGCCCGGCGGCGAGCAGCCCGCCGTCCCCGCCCCGCACCACCCGGACCCGGCCACCGCGCGGCCCGGGGCAGCCGCTCCGCCGGCGCCCGCGCGACGCCCGGGCCCGGCCCGGTCCGGCGGCAACCTCCGGGCCCGCCCGACCTCCTTCGTCGGCCGGGAGGACGACCTCGCCGCGCTCCGCGCCGGCCTCGCCACCCACCGCCTGGTGACGCTGCTCGGGCCCGGCGGCGCCGGCAAGACCCGGCTCTCCCAGGAGGCCGCCGAGCAGGCCGTGGCAGCCGACCCCGAGTCCTGGCCGCACGGCGTGTGGCTCGCCGAGCTCGCCCCCCTGGCGGACCCCGGCACCGTCCCCGAGGCGGTGCTCACCGCACTCGGCGGGCGCGAGACCGTGGTGCGCGGCACGACCGCCGAGGGGCTGCGCGCCGCCACCGACCCCACCGGGGGAGAACCCACCGCCCGGCTGGTCGAGCACTGCGCCGGGCGGCGGATGCTGCTCGTCCTGGACAACTGCGAGCACGTCCTGGACGCGGTGGCCGAACTGGCCGGCCGCCTTCTGGCCGAGTGCCCCGGCGTCACCGTCCTGGCCACCAGCCGTGAGCCGCTGGCCGTACCCGGCGAGGTGCTGCACCCGGTGGGGCCGCTGCCCGACCCGGTCGCCCTGCGCCTGTTCCAGGAGCGCGGCGCCGCGGCCCGCCCCGGCTTCACGGTGGCCGAGGACCCCGCGGCCTGCGCCGAGGTCTGCCGGCGCCTGGACGGCCTGCCGCTCGCCGTCGAACTGGCCGCCGCCCGCCTGCGGGTGCTCGGTCCGCGCCAGCTCGCCGACCGGCTCGACGACCGGTTCCGGCTGCTCACCAGCGGCAGCCGCACCGCGCTGCCCCGGCAGCAGACGCTGCGGGCGGTCGTCGACTGGTCCTGGGAACTGCTGACGGAGCCGGAGAAGGCCGTGCTGCGGCGCCTCGCGGTGTTCGCCGGCGGCTGCGAGCCCGCGGCGGCCGAGGAGGTCTGCGCCGACCCGGCCGGCACCCGGTCCGCCGCCGTCTCCTCGCGGGACGTGGCGGCGCTGCTGGGCTCGCTCGTCGACAAGTCCCTCGTCGTCGCCACGCCGGGGCCGGGCGGCCGGATGCGCTACCGGCTGCTGGAGACGGTCGCCGAGTACGCCGGTGAGCGCCTGGACGAGGCGGGGGAGCGGGCCGCCGCCGAGCACCGCCACCTCGTCCACCACCGCGAACTCGTCCGCCGCAACGAGGGCCTGCTGCGCGGACCGCGGCAGCGGGAGTGGCTGGACCGGCTGGAGGAGGAGCACGAGAACCTGCGGGCGGCGCTGCGCCGGGCCGTCGCCGCGGAGGACGAGCACGAGGCGCTGAGCCTGGTGCTCTCGCTGCACTGGTTCTGGACGCTGCGCGACCACCGCGGCGACGGCCGCACCTGGGCACAGGCCGCCGCGGCCCTGGGCCCGAGCCCCTTCCTGCCGCCGGCGACGCCCGCCGAGCCGCTGTACGACCGGCCGATCGACGCGCCGCCGCCGCTGCCGCCCGAACAGCTCGTCGAGGCCCGCCGGCAGGTGCGCGTCCTGGCGCTGGCCGCCTACGACCACGACGCCCCGTTCCTGCGCAGCGAGGAGGGGCGCGCCGAGGTGGAGGGCGTCGTCACCGCCTACCGCAGCGGCCTGCCGCAGACCTGCCGGCTGCCCGGTGCGCTGTGGTTCTTCGCGCTCATGGTCTCCGACCGTGCGGCCGACGTGCGGCGGCAGGCCGACGAGACGGTG
Source organism: Streptomyces sp. NPDC059740 (assembly GCF_042733155.1). Lineage (NCBI taxonomy): Bacteria > Bacillati > Actinomycetota > Actinomycetes > Kitasatosporales > Streptomycetaceae > Streptomyces > Streptomyces sp. NPDC059740. The sequence continues at coordinate 218,442 of NZ_JBHWGP010000010.1, forward strand.
GCGGCCTGCCGGGCCCACGGCTACGAGTGGGAACTGGCCATGAGCCTGCAACTGCGCGCCAAGCTCCTCAACGACCACCCGGAGGCGGGGGAACGGGCCGCGGCGGACTCCGACGAGGCGCTGGAGATCTTCGAGCGGCTGGGTGACGCCTGGGGGGCGGCGGAGGCGCTGGGCGGCCGGGGCGAGGCGCGGCTGGTGCGCGGCGAGTACGAGCTCGCCGCCGAGGACTACCGGGCGGCGATGCGGTACGCCGAGGCGCTGGGCGCCCACGGACAGGTACCGGTGCTCAAGGCGCAGCTGGCGGGCGTGCTGGTGGAGGGGGACGAGGCCGAGCGGGGGGTCGCCATGCTGCGGGAGGTCATCGCCGCGGGCGAGGGGGACCGCGGGGAGGCGATCGCGTTCGCCCGGATGACGCTCGCGCGCCGGCTGTCGGTCACCGGGGAGACGGCGGAGGCGAGGGAGCAGCTGCTCCTGGTGCGCGAGGAGTTCGGCCAGTCGACCGTGCCGGTCCTCTTCTGGGGACTGCTCGACTCCGCACTGGTGGGCGTCGAGGTGGAGGCCGGCAACCGCGCCCCCGAGCTGCTGCCCCGCATGCGGACCGCCGTGGCGGCGCTGCGCGAGCCGCTCGCCGCCGTGATCGCCCCCGACCTGCCCATCACCCAACTCGTGGTCGCCGCGCGGGCGGTGCTCGCCGTCGACGGTGCGCGGCGGGCTGCGGACGCGGCCCGGCTGGTCGGGGCGTTCGACGCCCTGTGGTTCCTGGGCCGGCGCCCGTTCCGCGACATCCGCCACGCGCGGGCGGCGGCCGAGCGGGAGGCCCGGGCGCTGCTGGACGGGGCGGCGTGGGAGCAGGCGTACGCCGAGGGCGGCGGCCTCTCGCTGTCCGAGGCCACCGCCCTCATCTGACCTGCGCCGCGGACGAAGCGGTTCCCCTCAGGGCCGCCCCCGCCCCGGGACCCGGCCCCGGCCGTCAGACCTTCTTGCGGAACCGCGACACCGCCAGCGGAGCCAGCACCACCGTCAGGCCGACCGACCAGCCCAGCGTCAGCAGCACCGGGTGCAGCAGGGCGCCTTCGCCCGTCATCAGGCCCCGCGCCGAGTCGGCGAGCGCCGAGAGCGGGTTGACCTTCGTGAACGCCTCCAGCCAGCCGGGCATCGTGCCGGGCGGGGCGAAGATCGAGGAGCCGAACTGGAGCGGCATCATGACCAGCATGCCCAGGCCCTGCACCGCCTGCGAGGAACGTGCCGTCAGACCCAGCAGGATGAAGATCCAGGTCAGCGCCGAGCCGAAGAAGAGCGACAGGGCCACCGCGCCGAGCAGCTGCAGGACCGAGCCCTCCAGGTGGAAGCCGATGGCGAACCCCATGGCCAGCAGGATCACGGTGGAGACCAGCATCCGGCCGAGTTCGACCGTCACCTTGGCCACCAGCACCGAGGAGCGGGCGATGGGCATGGTGCGAAACCGGTCCATGACGCCCTTGCGGAAGTCGTCGTTGACGCCGGAGCCCACCGCCATGGCGATGTTCATGCCGCCCATCGCCATCAGGCCCGGGACGATGTGCTGGACGTAGGCGTCCCGGCCGCCGCCCATCCCGCCGCCGATCGCCCCGCCGAAGACGTAGACGAACAGCAGGACGAAGATGATCGGCATGAGCACCGCGTCGAGCATCGACTCCGGGTCCGCCTTGATCTGCAGGGCGTTGCGCCGTGCCAGCGCGCCGATGTGGCGCAGGTGGGCGCGGAGGCCGATGCCTCCCTCGTCCGCACCGGGCTCGACCGGTGCGGTGATGGTCGCCGCGCTCACGCCGGCACCTCCTGACGCTCAGGGGCCTCATCCGGGACGTCCGCGTCCGACGGGCCGGCCGGGCCGGCGGCGTCGGAGGTCTTCTGGCCGGTGAGGGCCAGGAACACCTCGTCCAGGCTGGGCAGATGGGTGTTGATCTCGGCCAGCGCGAACTCGCGCCGGGTCAGCAGCGACACCACGGCGGTCAGCTGCTCGTCGGTGGTGAGGGGGACGTTGACGACGCCGTCGGCGTGGTCGGCGGTCGGCGTGCCCACGCCCAGGACTTCGGCCTGCGCGATCGCACCGGCCATGCGGTCCAGGTCGGTCGCGAGCGCCGGGCGGATGCGCAGCGTGCGGCCGCCGACCTTCGTCTTCAGCTCCTTGACGCCGCCCTCGGCGATGACCTTGCCGCGGTCGATGACCGTCAGCTCGCCTGCGAGCTGCTCGGCCTCCTCCATGTACTGGGTGGTCAGCAGGACGGTGGCGCCCTCGCTCACCATCAGGCGCACCTCGCCCCACACCTCGTTGCGGGTGCGCGGGTCCAGGCCGGTGGTCGGTTCGTCCAGGTACAGCACCGAGGGCCGGCCGATCATGGAGGCGGCCAGGTCCAGGCGGCGGCGCATGCCGCCGGAGTACTTCGCGGCGGGGCGCGTCGCGGCGTCGGTGAGGGAGAAGCGCTCCAGCATCTCGTCGGCGCGCCGCCGGGCGTCCTTGCGGGACAGGTCCAGCAGGCGGCCGATCATGTACAGGTTCTCGCGCCCGGACAGCTTCTCGTCGACCGAGGCGTACTGCCCGGTCAGACCGATGGTGCGGCGCAGGGCGCGCGGCTGGCGGACCACGTCGAAGCCGGCGACGGTGGCGGTGCCGGCGTCCGGCACCAGGAGCGTGGACAGGCACCGCACCAGGGTCGTCTTACCGGCACCGTTGGGTCCGAGCACGCCGAGGACGGTGCCTTCGCGCACGTCCAGATCCACCCCGTCGACGGCCCGCACCTCACCGAAGTGCTTGACCAGCCCGCGCACCTCGACGGCGTTGCGGCCGCCCGCGGTTGTCGTCTGTCGTGTCATGGGCAAGACGATGCCAGCCGCCGCCGACATCCCGCCGACAGTTCACCGACGTCCCCCGCACCGGGAGGCGGCGGTCAGCGCACCGGCGCGCCACCCGCCCACCGGGTGGCGCGCCGTGCCGTGCCCGCGGGCTCAGCTGAAGGTGTGCTCCGCCGCCGGGAAGGAGCCGTCCACCACGTCCTCGGCGTAGGCGCGCACCGCGTCGCCCAGGGCCTGGCGCAGCTGCGCGTACTGCCGGACGAACTTCGGCACCCGGCCGGCGGTCAGGCCCGCCATGTCCGTCCACACCAGCACCTGCGCGTCACACTCCGGGCCGGCGCCGATGCCGACGGTGGGGATGTGCAGCGAGCGCGTCACCTCGGCGGCGAGCTCCCCCGGCACCGCCTCCAGCACCACGGCGAAGGCGCCGGCGTCCTGCACCGCCTTGGCGTCCCGCAGGAGCTGCTGGGCGGCCTCCTCGCCGCGGCCCTGCACGGGGTAGCCGCCGTAGGCGTTGACCGACTGGGGGGTCAGGCCCACGTGTGCCATGACCGGGATGCCGGCCGAGACCAGCAGCTCCACCTGCTGGGCGCTGCGCTCGCCGCCCTCCAGCTTGACCGCGCCCACGCCGGCCTCCTTCACCAGGTGGGTGGCGCTGCGCAGGGCCTGCACCGGGCCCTCCTGGTAGCTGCCGAACGGCAGGTCGGCGACGACCAGCGCGCGGCTGGTGCCGCGGACCACGGCGGCCGACAGCAGTGTCATCTCCGTCAGGGTGACGGGGACGGTCGACTCGTACCCCAGGTGGCAGTTGCCCATCGAGTCGCCCACCAGCAGCACGGGGATGCCGGCCTCGTCGAAGACGGAGGCGGTCATCGCGTCGTAGGCGGTGAGCATCGGCCACCTCTCGCCGCGCTCCTTGGCGCGTGCGATGTCGCGGACGGTCACCCGGCGCGAGGACGTGCCCCCGTACAGCGGCGCGGGCGTACGGGGGGCGCCGGGGGCGTCGGGGGTGGGTGCGGCCTGCGGCTCGTGGGCAGGCGAAAGCTGCGTCATGGCGACGGCTCCTGTTCGTCATCTCGAGGCGCCCTGACGGCGTCCCCGGACTCCCCTCCATGCTGGCACGCGGTGCCCGCACCGGACAGGGGGCAGGCCGTCTCGGGGGCCCCGGCGCGGGAGGTGGCGTGTGCCACACCGGCCGGCGCGGCACAGGTGTCCCTCCCGTCACAGCCGCCCGCGACCAGGAACCCGGACACACCGCCACGCCGTCCTCGGGTTGGGTGGCCCGACCAGGACCATCTAGGGTCTAAGGGGTCCTTGCCATATGCCCGCCCGGGCCGCGTGGTCTGGCACCGCACCCGGCGTTGCCGAAAAGCCCTAGTAGCTCCGCTACGAGGACTCTCCGGCGCCTTGCGATGCACGGCACCAGACCACGCGACCTCATCGGACGCTCATATGGCAAGGACCCCTCAGCCCCGCAGGAGGCCGACCGGCGAGACGAGCGAGAGCGCCAGTGAGGAACGCGAAATGGCCCAGGCACGCATGACCGAGGAGGCCCGCGAGCGCCGTTCGCCCGCCCCTGCGCCGGGCCGTTCCCCCTTCGGCCGGCTGCCGCGGTGGCGGCGGGAGGGCATGTGGCGCCGGGGCATCGTCCTGGCGGTGCTCGCCGTCCTGCTCGGCCTGCTGATGCTGCTGCACTCGGACGTGCCCAACTCCTTCGGCAACCTGGGGAGCCTGCTGGAGACGTTCCTGCCCTGGCTCGGTCTCGGGGCGGTGGTGCTGCTCGTCCTCGCCCTGCTGCGGCGCTCGGCCACGGCGCTGGTGGCGCTGGTGCTGCCGGTCGTGGTGTGGGCCAACCTCTTCGGCGGCCAGCTCACCGACAAGGCCGGCACCGGCGGCGACCTGACGGTGGCCACCCACAACGTCGACGCCGCCAACCCCGACCCCGCCGGCACCGCGAAGGACCTGGTCGCCTCCGGTGCGGACGTGGTGGCGCTGGAGGAGGTCACCGCCCAGGCGCTGCCCGCGTACCGGACCGGTCTCGCCGCGAAGTACCCGCACCACGTGGTGGTCGGCACCGTCGGGCTGTGGAGCCGCTACCCGCTCACCGACGAGCACCCCGTCGACCTCGGGATCGGCTGGAAGCGGGCCCTGCGCGCCACGGTGACCGCACCGGGCGGGCGACAGGTCGGCGTCTACGTGGCGCACCTGCCGTCGGTGAGGGTCAAAGTGGACGCGGGCTTCACCGCCAACCAGCGGGACGAGAGCGCGGCGGCGCTGGGCAGGGCCATCTCCCACGACCCGCTGCACCGGGTGGTCCTCCTGGGCGACCTCAACGGGACGATGAACGACCGTTCGCTGGCCCCGGTGACCTCGCAGATGCGCTCCGCACAGGGCGCGGCGGGCCACGGCTTCGGCTTCAGCTGGCCGGCGAAGCTGCCGATGGCGCGCATCGACCAGATCATGACGCGCGGCGTGGACCCCGTCTCGGCCTGGTCGCTCGCCGCGACCGGCAGCGACCACCTGCCCGTGGCGGCCTCCGTACGGCTGTGAGGGCCAGGGGCCGCGCCGCGGGGCCCTGAAGGGCCGGGGAGCGGGAGGCGCCTGCCCCGGCTCCCGCCCCGGGCGCCGGAAGCGGAGACACCCCGGGGAGTGCTCACGTCCGCGCGATGACCGATGTCCGCGCGATGACCGATGTCCGCGTGACGGTGATGGCCGCGTGACGGTGATGGCCGCGTGACCGTGCGCCTCCGCCCGGTCACGCCCCGCGCGCCTGCCGCAGCCGCCGGCCCACACCCCGCCGAGCAGCCGACGCACACTCGTCACACCGTGTTCGCGTGCAGGAATCACCAGGCGGGCATGCTTTGTTCCCGGAGGGAACTTACGGGTAGCGTAGAACGTCTGCCCGTGTCCCGTCCCGCGGGCCGGACCGATCAGCGCGGATCGGCGTCCCGGCCCGGACGTGAAGCCGACCCACCCTGCTCGCGCGCCCCCGGGGCGCGCCGGTTCCCGAAAGGTCTCCTCATGCCCCTGGCGCTGCTCGCGCTCGCCATCTCCGCCTTCGGCATCGGTACGACCGAGTTCGTGATGATGGGCCTGCTGCCCAACGTCGCCGGCGATCTGGGCACCTCCGTGCCGACGGCGGGTTACCTCGTCTCCGCCTACGCCCTCGGCGTCGTCGTCGGCGCTCCGCTGCTCACCGCGCTCGGCTCGCGCATACCGCGCAAGCGCATGCTCCTGCTGCTGATGGGCGTCTTCACCGTCGGCAACCTGTTCTCGGCGCTCGCGCCCTCCTTCGGCCTGCTCGTGGTCGGCCGGCTGCTGGCCGGGCTGCCGCACGGCGCGTTCTTCGGCGTCGGCGCGGTGGTCGCCGCCAAGCTGGTCTCCGAGGGGCGCCAGGCGCGCGCGGTGGCCACCATGTTCCTCGGCCTGACCGTCGCCAACATCGTCGGTGTGCCGGTGGGCACGCTGCTGGGCCAGCACCTGGGCTGGCGGGCCACCTTCCTGGTCGTCGCCGTCATCGGTCTGGTCTCGCTCGGGGCGCTCGCCGCCCTCGTCCCGCACATGCCGCGCGAGGAGCAGGGCGGCCTGGGCCGCGAGGTCCGCGCGCTCGCCAACCGGCAGGTGGTGCTGGGCCTGCTGACCGCCGTCTTCGGCTTCGCCGGGGTCTTCGCGGTCTACAGCTACCTGGCCTCGATGATGACGCAGGTCACCGGCATCTCCGAGGGCTCGGTGACGCTGGTGCTGGCGCTCTTCGGCATCGGCATGACGCTGGGCGCGCTGGCCGCCGGCCCGCTCACCGACCGGGCGCTGCGGCCCACGCTCTACGGGGCGCTGGCCGCCCTGGCGGTGGTCCTGGTCGTCTTCCACTTCGCCGTCCACCACACCGCCGCGGCGCTGGTGTGCGTGGTACTGCTCGGCGGCGTCGGCTTCATGACGACCACCCCGCTGCAGATGCTCGTCATGCGCAAGGCCAAGCACGCGCCCACCATGGCCTCCGCCTCCAACCACTCGGCGTTCAACCTCGCCAACGCGGGCGGGGCCTGGCTGGGCGGCGCCGCGATCTCCGCCGGCTGGGGATGGACCTCGCCCACGCTGGTCGGCGCCGTCCTGGCGGTGGTGGGGCTGGCGGTCGCGGTGACCGCGGGCGTCCTGGACCGCTCGGGAGGCGACGGCTCCCGCGTGGTGGCCCGCAGCGACGACCAGGCACCCAGCGAGCTGCCCAGCCACTCGCACTGAGCCGGGCCGCCCCGGCCCGGGGTCGCGACGGGCGGCACCGCAGGCAGACGCAGGGGAGCGCCCCCGCACAGCTCGTGCGGGGGCGCTCCCCTACGCGGCGGGGGCGGGCTCAGCCCGACTCGCGCCACCGGTTGGTGATCGGCAGGCGGCGGTCCTTGCCGAAGCCCTTCGCCGAGATCTTGGTGCCCGGCGGGTACTGCCGCCGCTTGTACTCGGCGGTGTCCACCAGCCGCAGGATGCGGGTGACCAGCTCCGGGTCGAAGCCGCGGGCGACGATCTCCGCCCGGCCCTGGTCCTGGTCGACGTAGAGCTCCAGGATGCGGTCCAGGACGTCGTAGTCCGGCAGCGAGTCGGTGTCGACCTGGCCCGGGCGCAGCTCGGCGCTCGGCGGCTTGGTGATGGAGTTCTCCGGGATCGGCGGGGTTTCGCCGCGCTTGGCTGCCGCCTCGTTGCGCCAGCGGGCCAGCGCGAAGACGGTCGACTTGTAGACGTCCTTGATGGGCCCGTACGCGCCGACCGAGTCGCCGTAGAGCGTGGAGTAGCCGCAGGCCAGCTCCGACTTGTTGCCGGGCGCCAGGACGATCTGGCCCTCCTGGTTGGAGAGCGCCATCAGCAGCGTGCCGCGCAGCCGGGACTGGAGGTTCTCCTCGGCCAGGCCGGTCAGCCCCAGCGACTCCATGTAGGCGTCGAACATCGGGCCGATCGGGACGGTGCGGAAGTGCATGCCGGTGCGGCGCGCCATCTCCGCGGCGTCGTCCTTGGAGTGCTCCGAGGAGTACCGCGAGGGCATCGAGACGCCGTAGACGTTGTGCGCCCCCAGCGCGTCGCAGGCCAGCGCCGCCACCAGGGAGGAGTCGATGCCGCCGGACATGCCGATCAGGACGCTGCGGAAGCCGTTCTTGGCCGCGTAGGCGCGCAGCCCCACCACCAGCGCGGTGTAGATCTCCTCGACGTCCTCCAGCCGCTCGGCCACACCGCCGGTGGTCTCCACCTCGTAGGCCGGCAGCGGCTCGGCGCTGAGGGTGACGTGGTCGATGCGCAGTCCGTCGGCGACGGTGCCGGCGGGCGGCTCGGTGGCGGCGGCCGGCAGGTCCAGGTCGAGCAGGACACAGCCCTCGGAGAACTGCGGCGCCCGGGCCAGGACCTCGCCGCCGGCGTCGACCACGATGGAGTCGCCGTCGAAGACCAGCTCGTCCTGGCCGCCGATCATGGCGACGTAGGCGGTGGTGCAGCCCGCCTCCCGGGCCCGCCTGCGCACCAGCTCCAGGCGGGTGTCGTCCTTGTTGCGCTCGTAGGGGGAGGCGTTGACGGCGACGAGCAGCCCGGCCCGGGCCGCGCGGGTGGCCGGCACCCGGCCGCCGTCCTGCCACAGGTCCTCGCAGATGGCGAGGGCGACGTCGACGCCGCGCACCCGGACCACGGGCATCGTGTCGCCCGGGACGAAGTAGCGGAACTCGTCGAAGACGCCGTAGTTGGGCAGGTGGTGCTTGGCGAAGCTCAGCGCGACCTCGCCGCCGTACAGCACCGCCGCGGCGTTCTGCGGCGCGCCCGCGGGCTGGCCGTAACGGGGCTGGGCGGTGGCGCAGCGGTCGAGGTAGCCGACGAGCACCGGCAGCTCGCCGAAGCCCTCGTCGGCCAGGCGTCCGGCGAGGGCGCGCAGCGCCTGGCGGCTCGCCTCGACGAAGGACGAGCGCAGCGCGAGGTCCTCGACCGGGTAGCCGGTGAGCGCCATCTCGGGAAAGGCGACGAAGTGCGCCCCGCGCTCTGCGGCGTGCCGTGTCCAGTGCACGATCGCGTCGGAGTTGCCGGGGATGTCGCCGACGGAGGAGTCGATCTGGTTCAGGGCGAGACGTAGTTGAGGCACGCCGCCCAGTGTAATCGTCTGGTTGACGTTATGGCGGGGCGGTGGCCCGCGTCCCGCACCGGCGGCGCGCTCTCCCCGCGCCGGGGGAGTGCGGGCGTTTCCGGTCCGGCCGAGATTAGGTGTAAAGTACATCTATATGAACGAGGTAACAGGCTGGACCACCTCCCTGGGACGGAGCTTCACCGCCGCCCTCAAGGTGGAACGCACCCTCTCCGACCCCGCCGCCATCGTGCGCGCCGTGGTCGCCGTCGTCGCCGCCTCGGTCATCGGCAGCCTGCTGGACGACCCGCTGGCCTGGGCGATGATGACCGTCGGCACGTTCATCACCGGCATCGGCACGCTCCTCGCACCGATCCGCCACCGGGCCGTCAACGCCTTCGCGCTCGGCGCCGGCTTCACCCTCGCCACCCTCGTCGGCGTCCTCGTGCAGCCCGCCGGCTGGTGGTTCCTGATCGTCCTGGCCGTCGTCTCCTGGGTCGCGGGGCTGTGGCGCACCCTCGGCGTCGCGCCCGGCATCCGGGCCTGCCTGGTCACCATCGGCCTGATGATCACCGCCGACCTCTCGCCCGGCACCGACGCCGGACTCACCTTGGTCCAGTGGATCGCCGTGGGCGCCGGCCTGGTGGTGGCCGTGCAGCTCCTGCCGCCCTACGGGCGCCGCCACCACGGCCAGCGCCGGGCCCTGGCCGCCCTCTACGACGGCCTGGCCGCCCAGGCCCGCACCGGCCACTCCGCCTCCGCCCCCTTCACCGCCGCCCGCGCCGCACTCGACCTGCTGCCCCGCTTCGCCCGCCCCAAGGCCGCCCCGCTCTACGCGCTGCTGGCCGAGGCGGAGAACATCCGCCGCGCCCTGCTCGCCGCCTCGCACGGCGAGAACCTGCCGCACGAGGAGGTCGCGGAGCGGCTGACCGCGGTGGCCCGCACCCTGCGCACCGGACGGCGCCAGGAGGGGACGGCGGTCGCACGCGAGCGGCCGGCCGGCCGGCGCGGCGCCGTCGCGGACGTGCTGCGCGCCCGCCTGGCCGAGGCCGAGCGGCTGGCCGACCACTGGCTGGCGGCGCGCGGCGAGGAGGGGCTGACCGAAGTCCTCGCCGCCTTCCCGGCCCAGAGCGCCGCCCGCACCGCCCTGCGGCGCCTGCGCGCCGAGCTGCGCCCCGACGCCCCGCTCTTCCGCCACGCCCTGCGGATCGCGATCGGCACCACCGCCGGCGAGGCGGTCGGCCGGGGCCTGGGCGACTTCTGGGGCAACGCCCTGCCGCAGCACGGCTTCTGGGCCGCACTGACCACCATGCTGGTCCTCTTCCCCGACTACGGGCACACCTTCGCCCGCGGCTGGGCACGGCCCATCGGGTCGATCATCGGCGGCCTGGCCGCCTGGGCGGTCCTGCTGCCCCACGGCTGGACCCCCGGCGCCCTGGAGATCGTCGCCGCGGCCCTGGCGGCCTGCGTCTTCCTGACGCTGCGCGTCGGCCAGCTGGTGCTGAACTTCTTCATCACCGCCTGGATCGTCTTCCTCATCACCCGCCTGGGCACCGCTCCGCACCTCATCGCCTGGGGCCGCCCGGCCGACACCCTGGTCGGCGCGCTGCTCGGCCTGGTGGTCTTCCTGCTGATCCCGACCTACCACCACCGGCGCCTGGACGGACTTCTCGCCGGCTGGCTGGAGGTGCAGCGGCGCCTGCTGCCCGCGCTGGTCACCGGCCTCACCGAGACCGGCGCCGCCGACCACGCCGAGATCGACGTCCTGCGCGGCCAGGCCCGCCGGACGCGGGAACGGCTGGACGCGGCGGCCGCCAGCCTCGCCCACGAGCCCCGGGCCCACCGTTCCCGGTGGAACCCGGCCGAGCTGGCCGCGGTGCGCCAGTCCGTGCACGAGGTCGCCCGCTGCTCCGCCCTGCTCTACGACCGGCTGCCGGCGACCGAGGCGGACGCCGTCCCCGAGGCCGCCGAGTTCGCCGCCGTCCTCGACGCCCACCTGGCCCGCCTGGCCCAGGACGTGGCCGCCGGCCGGCCCACCGAGCCGGGCGTGCTGCGCGCCGCCTTCGACACCTGCGCCGCCCGCAGCGGGCTGGCGGTCCTCGCCGACCCCGCCTCGCCCGACGGCGTGGCCCACGCCCGCAGCCGCGCCCTCACCCTCGCCCTGCGGACCGTGACCGCCGTCGAGGAACTCCAGGAACGGCTCACACCGGCCGACCCGGCCCCCGGCCCCGCACCCCTGGAAGGCCACCCCGGCCACCCCGGCCACCATGGCCGCCACGCCAGGCCGCAGCCCGCGGCCCACTGACCCCGCGCGGCGCCCCGGCAGGCCCCGGTCGGGCAGTCCTCCGGCGCCGCCCGGGAGGGGTCACCGGCGGCCTGCCGGGGAATGCAGCGGACATGAGGATCAGCAGCCTCCCCGGGCAGCGCCGCGCGATCCCCGGCCGCATGGTGCGGGTGGACGGCATACCGCTGCACGTCGTGCGCGAGGGCCGGGGACCGGTGTGCGTGCTGACCGCCGGCATGGGCATGAGCTGGTTCGACTGGGACGCGGTGGCCGCCCTGCTGCGCTCCCACCGCACCGTCGTCCGCTTCGACCGCCCCGGCCTGGGCCTGAGCGCCCCCGCCCCCGAGCCACCCACCCTGGCCGCCGAGATCCGCCGCATCCGCCACGTGCTCGACGCCCTCGGCCTGGCCGGACCCTGCACGCTCGTCGGGCACTCCATGGCCGCCCTGCACGCCGAGGCGTTCGCCCGCACCCACCCCCGGCGCAGCGCCGGCCTGGTCCTGGTCGACGCGAGCCTGGCCCCCGCCACCAGGCCCCGGCTGCCGCGCGCCGCCCGTACCGCCGCGGCCGGCGGCCTGGCCGGCGCGCTGGCCGTGACCGGCCTGCCGCGCGTCCTGGGCCCCACCGCACGCCGTCTGACCGCGCACGCCGCCACCGTCCGCCCCCATTCCGCGGGCCCCTACGTCCGCGACAGCTACCGCACCAGCCGGGTGCTGCGCGCCTGCGCCCTGGAGAACGCCACCTTCCCCTACCAGGCGCACGACCTCGCCGCGCTGCGCCTGCTGTACCGGCTGCCCGCCGTTCCGGTGAGCGTGCTGGCGGCCTACGGCGGCGGCGAGACCCGGCGCGAGCTGGACTGGCTGGAGCGGCAGCGGGCGCTCGCCGCCACCCTGGGCGCCCGGTTCTCCGTCGCCGCCCCCTCCGGACGCCTGGTGATGTCCGACGCGCCGGAGGCGGTGGCCCGCGCGGTGCTGGCCCAGAGCGAGCGGTGGGCGTGAGGCCCTGCCGTCCGCCCGCCGGGGCGGGGCCCCTGTCGCCGGGTCAACTCCGCACCACACCCGCCCCAAGCGCACCCCAAACGCGGCACCGCCGAGGACGAAAGGGCACCGGCCGCAGGGTGCTCGGCGGTTCTGGCCGGGGCCAGGGGTGCGTAATGTGGCGGTAACCCCCGCACGTGATACTGGTGGGCCGCGACCCCGTTCGCAACAGAGCGTGGACAGGCCGACTGACCTGCAAGGATTGGTGACCTATGGATAAGCAGCAGGAGTTCGTGCTCCGCACGCTGGAGGAGCGGGACATCCGCTTCGTGCGACTGTGGTTCACCGACGTACTGGGGTTCCTGAAGTCCGTCGCCGTCGCCCCCGCCGAGCTTGAACAGGCGTTCGACGAAGGTATCGGTTTCGACGGGTCCGCGATCGAGGGCTTCGCCCGGGTGCACGAGTCGGACATGATCGCCAAGCCCGACCCGGGAACCTTCCAGATCCTGCCCTGGCGGGCCGAGGCCCCCGGCACCGCCCGGATGTTCTGCGACATCCTCATGCCGGACGGCTCGCCGTCCTTCGCCGACCCGCGCTACGTCCTCAAGCGCATCCTCGCCAAGACCTCCGACCTCGGCTTCACCTTCTACACCCACCCCGAGATCGAGTTCTACCTGCTGAAGGACAAGCCCTCCGACGGCGCCCGCCCCACCCCCGCCGACTCCTCCGGCTACTTCGACCACACCCCGCAGAACGTCGGCATGGACTTCCGCCGCCAGGCCATCACCATGCTGGAGTCCATGGGCATCTCCGTGGAGTTCAGCCACCACGAGGGCGCCCCCGGCCAGCAGGAGATCGACCTGCGCTACGCCGACGCCCTCTCCACCGCCGACAACATCATGACCTTCCGTCTCGTCATGAAGCAGGTGGCGCTGGAACAGGGCGTGCAGGCCACGTTCATGCCCAAGCCCTTCTCCGAGCACCCCGGCTCCGGCATGCACACCCACCTCTCCCTCTTCGAGGGCGACCGCAACGCCTTCTACGAGTCGGGCGCCCCCTACCAGCTCTCCAAGGTCGGACAGTCCTTCATCGCCGGACTGCTGCGCCACGCCGCGGAGATCTCGGCCGTCACCAACCAGTGGGTCAACTCCTACAAGCGCATCTGGGGCGGCGCCAACCGCACCGCCGGCGCCGGCGGTGAGGCGCCCTCCTACATCTGCTGGGGCCACAACAACCGCTCCGCCCTCATCCGCGTCCCGATGTACAAGCCCGGCAAGACCGGCTCCACCCGCGTCGAGGTCCGCTCCCTGGACTCCGGCGCCAACCCCTACCTCACCTACGCCGTCCTGCTCGCCGCCGGCCTGCGGGGCATCGAGGAGGGCTACGAACTCCCGGCCGGCGCCGAGGACGACGTCTGGGCGCTCTCCGACGCCGAACGGCGGGCCATGGGCATCGAACCGCTGCCGCAGAACCTGGGCGAGGCCATCGCGCTGATGGAGCGCAGCGAACTGGTCGCCGAGACTCTGGGCGAGCACGTCTTCGACTTCTTCCTGCGCAACAAGAAGCAGGAGTGGGAGGAGTACCGCTCCGAGGTGACCCCCTTCGAGCTGCGCAAGATGCTGCCGGTGCTCTGAGCCGGGAGCGGCCGGCGGCGGCCCGCGGTCCGCACCGC